>NZ_BAAAXG010000018.1 GCF_039535475.1 Streptomyces showdoensis
GGGTGCGGGGTCAGTTGCCGCGGGCGGTGATGTCGCCGTACGAGGTGGGTCGCCTGGATGTTCAGCGGGGCGGCGGCACCCTCGGCGTTCTTCAGGGTGTTGTGGACGCGGCCGTAGGCGGTGCCCGCGTCCAGGGAGGCGGAGACGCCCGGGGCGGCGCCGACCGTGATCTCCCCGGCGTCGGTGCGCAGTTCGACCGTGCCGCGCACGGCCTCGGCGACCGTGACGTCGCCCTTGTGGGTGGTGATCTCGGCGGAGCCGCCCAGCCGGCCGACGGAGACGTCGCCCGCCCGGAGGCCGATCCGGGCGCTCGCGGCCTCGTCCAGCTCGACCAGGCCCTGCGCGGCCTCGAAGGAGACGTCGCCCAGCCGTCCGACGCCCCGGATGTTCGGCCTGCCCGGTGGAGCGGGCGACCTGCACGGCCATCGGCTCGCTGAGCAGCCCCGCCTCGACGAGGCCGGCGAGCCGGCGCAGGGCGAGGACGTCGGCCTCGGTGAGCGCCTTGGCCTGGCCGATGTCGGCGAAGCCCCATGGCGCGCCAGAAGCGGGAGGCGAGCTCCATGGAGACGCCGGCGGTACGGGCGGCCTGGAAGGGGGTGTAGCGGCGGTCCGCGCCCAGGATGAGCTGTTCGAGGCGGATCGCGAGGGGGTCGTCGGTCGGTTCGGCCGTGTGGTCGACGACGTGGTGGGGGGTCGGGTACGCCGAGGGTTCCGGCGCTTCCGCGGCCGTGGAGGGCCGTGCGGGTTCGGCTGGTCCGGACACGTCGCCGCTGCCCGCGTCGTCGACGGTCACCGGCCGCCTCCTGCCCGTTTCCCTGCCCACTGTCCTGCCGTTCTGTCGCGTGGACGGCGCTTCACGTTCGCGCCCCACGAATCGGGCTCCACGATACGACAGGTGTGTGCTGGCTCACGCCCGAACCGGCCGCCACCCGGGGTGACCGACCGGTTCGGACGCGCCGCGCGTCCCGCGCCGGGTCAGTCGGCCGCCCGCAGGTGGACGATGTCGCCCGCCGCGACGGGACTCGGTGCCGCCGCCCTCGGTGGCCACGACCAGGCGCCCCACACAACCCCACACACACCCCACCACCCCACCCCACCCCCCCACACCCCCCACACACACACACCACCCCCCACCCCACCCCACCCCACACCCCACCACCCCACCCCACACACACCCCCCCCCCCACACACACACCCCACACACCCCACACACCCCACCCCACACCCCCCTCACACACACCCCACACACCCCACCCCACACACCCCCCCACACCCACCCCACACACACACACCCCCACACCCCACACACCCACACACACACTCACACCCACCCCACGCCCCCCCCACCCCACACACACACACACACACCACGCACGCGCACCATCACACACCCTCACACCCCACACACACACACACACACACCACTCAACCACCCCACACTCAACAGCTCGCACACACACGCACACACGCACACGCTCCCTCAACACGCACTCACCCACACCCCCCCCCCCCCCCCACCCCCCCCCACCCCCCCCCCCCCCCCCCCCCCCCCCCCCCCCCCCCCCCCCCCCCCCCCCCCCCACCCCCCCCCCCCCCCCCCCCCCCCCCCCCCCCCCCCCCCCCCCCCCCCCCCCCCCCCCCCCCCCCCCCCCCCCCCCCCCCCCCCCCCCCCCCCCCCCCCCCCCCCCCCCCCACCCCCCCCCCCCCCCCCCCCCCCCCCCCCCCCCCCCCCCCCCCCCCCCCCCCCCCCCCCCCCCCCCCCCCCCCCCCCCCCCCCCCCCCCCCCCCCCCCCCACCCCCCCCCCCCCCCCCCCCCCCCCCCCCCCCCCCCCCCCCCCCCCCCCCCCCCCCCCCCCCCCCCCCCCCCCCCCCCCCCCCCCCCCCCCCCCCCCCCCCCCCCCCCCCCCCCCCCCACCCCCCCCCCCCCCCCCCCCCCCCCCCACCCCCCCCCCCCCCCCCCCCCCCCCACCCCCCACCCCCCCCCCCCCCCCCCCCCCCCCCCCC
>NZ_BAAAXG010000019.1 GCF_039535475.1 Streptomyces showdoensis
GACCGCGGAGGTCAGTCCGAAGCGGTTGAGCTCGCGCAGGAAGTGCCGGGTCGACGTGCGCTTGTCGGCCTCGTCGAGGGTCGGCGCCTTGGCGAGGGTCGAGTAGAGGACGAGGGCGCCGGGCGCCGCCAGGAGCACGCCGTTCGGTTCGCCGTCGCGGCCCCGGACGATCTGTCCGCCCGGCGGGTCGGGCGTCTCGCGGGTGAATCCGGCGGCCCGCACGGCGGCCCGGTTCATCAGGGCCGACTGGTAGAGGTGGAGGACGAAGACGGGGGTGTCGGGGGCGGCGGCGTTGAGCTCGGCGACCGTCGGCATCCGGCGCTCGGCGAACTGCTCGGCCGTCCACCCGCCGACCACGCGGATCCACTGGCCCCTGGGCGTGCGGCCGGCCTGTTCGCGCAGCATGGCCAGGGCGTGGCGGAGGCTGCGCACGCCGTCCCAGCGCAGCTCCAGGACGTAGTTGAGGCCGCCCCGGATGACGTGCAGGTGAGAGTCGTTCAGGCCGGGGACGACCCGGCGGCCCAGCGCGTCGACGACCCTGGTCCGCGGCCCGACGAGCGGGGCGAGGTCGTGGTCGTCGCCGAGGGCCGTGATCCGGCCGTCCCGGATGGCCACGGCGCGGGCCTCGGGACGGGCCGGGTCGCCCGTGAACACCTTCGCGTTGCGGACGATCAGGTCGGCCTGGCCGGGGTCCTGGCGCGGGGCGGGGACGAGGCCGGCGACCGGCATGCTCGGGTACGGGCCCGTGGGGACGGAGACGGGGACGGGTGCGGAGACGGGTGCGGAGACGGGGACGGGTGCGGGCCTCGGCGTGGTCGCGGGAGTGGGAGCCGCCCCGTCCACGGGCACGGGCCTGGACGCCCCGGTCACGCCAGGGCCTTGCGGAGGGCGTCGGCGGCGAGGCCGATGGCGAGTTCCGCGGCGCGCGTCCCGCGCAGCGCGTCGAGCATGACGAAGTCGTGGAGGGTGCCCTGGACGCGCAGCGCCGTGACGGGCACCCCGGCGGCGCGCAGCTTGTCCGCGTACGCCTCGCCCTCGTCCCGCAGGACGTCCGCCTCGGCCGTGATCACCAGCGCCGGCGGCAGCCCGGTGAGCTGGTCGGTGGTGGCGCGCAACGGGGAGGCGGTGATCTGGGCGCGCTCGGCCTCGTCGGTCGTGTACTGGTCCCAGAACCACTTCATGGCGTCGCGGCGCAGGAAGTAGCCCTCGGCGAAGAGGGCGTACGACTCGGTGTCGAAGCGCGCGTCGGTCACCGGGTAGAACAGCACCTGGTGGACGAGGCGGACGTCGCCGCGCTGCTTGGCCATGAGGGTGAGGGCGGCCGTCATGTTCCCGCCGACCGAGTCGCCCGCGACGGCGATGCGGGTGCCGTCGAGGTCCTTGTGGTGGCCCTCGCGGGCGACCCACTGGGCGACGCTGTAGTTCTGCTCGATGGCGACGGGGTACCGGGCCTCGGGCGACAGGTCGTACTCGGGGAAGACGACCGCCGCCCCCCGCGCCGACCGCGAGCTCGCGGACGAGCCGGTCGTGGGTGTGGGCGTTGCCGAAGACCCAGCCGGCGCCGTGGAGGTAGAGGACGACGGGAAGCGGCCCGGTGACCCCGCGCGGACGGACGATCCGGACGCGTACGTCTCCGGTGGGACCGCCGTGGACGGTGACCCATTCCTCGTCGACGGCGGGCAGGGGCACGCCGTCACCGCTCTGGACGCCGTCGACCGCCTTGCGGCCGTCGGCGACGGGGAGCTGGTAGAGGAACGGCGGCTGGGCGGTGGCGTCGGCGAAGGCCTGGGCGGCCGGTTCGAGGACCGGAGGGTGCGGCATGAGGGTTCTCCTTCGTGGGGACGGTACGTACGGGGCGGGGGCTTGGCAGGGAGGGGCCGGGAGGCGGGCGGGCGATGTGCGTCAGCCGCGGACCAGCGGGGTGTCCACGAGGTGCTCGGCCAGGAACCACACCTGGGCCTCGCCGGTGCGGACGACCTGCGAGACGAGCAGGTCGTTGCTGCCCTCGTCGCCCTCGGCGGAGATGCGGGCGGCGGCGTCGCGCGCGTCGACGAGGATCCGCTCGTGGGCGTCGAGGAGCCGCGACAGCATGACGGGGACCGGCTCGACGCCGTTCGGCGGCCGGGGGATGGCGGTCAGCTCGGCGGCGTGGCGGGGGTCGCCGACGGCGACGCCGCCGAGGCTCTGGACCCGCTCGGCCAGCGCGTCGACGAGGGCGAGCTGCGCCTCCGCGTGCTGGTCGAGCATGAGGTGGAGGGAGTGGAAGGTGGCTCCGCGCATGAGCCAGTGGTGCTTCTTGTAGAGGCCGTACAGCATCTGGGTGTCGGCGAGTACGCGGTTGAGCCGCTGGCAGGCGTACATGCGGGTGTCGTGGCCGAGGCCGATCGGCAGCTGCTTGAGCGTGCCGAACGCCTGGACCTCGGCACCCTTCTGGTGCAGCAGCGGCTGACCGCCGCTGGGCGCGTGGCCGGGTCGGGCGGGCGCCGATCCGGTGATCGTGGATTCCATGAGGGGCTCCTGGTCGGGGGCGGTTCGAGGGGACGAAGAGACGTGATCGGTGACGGGGTGCTGGGGTGGCGGAGTGACGGGGTGGCGGAGTGACGGAGTGACGGGGTGGCGGAGTGACGGAGTGACGGGGTGGCGGAGTGACGGAGTGACGGGGGTGGCGGAGTGACGGGGTGGCAGGGCGCCGGAGGAACTGCTCACAAGAGGGCCCGGCCCGGCCGTCAGGCCGGGGTCTTCGGGCGGCCGGGGCCGAGGCCCGGAACCAGGGCGCCACGCCCACGCCCACGCCCCACGTCCCGGGTCCCGGCGGCCCCGGCCCGGCCCTCACCGTCCGCCGGAAGGTGCCGTCCGAGGCTCCGCGCGCCGCTCCGGCGGGGGCGTCCGGTGCAGGACGAGCCGGGTGAGCAGGCCGCTGCCGATGCCGGCGGCGAGGGCGAGGGCGGCGTACCCGAGCGGGTACGGCGTGAGGCCGAGGACGGCGTCGACGGACCAGGCCCCGGGGCCGGTGGCGGCGAGGGCGGCGGCCGTTCCGATGAGGACGAGGGGGTATTCGTAACCGTCGTTCTGCACCCACAGGCCGTTGTGCCGCTTCACGGTGAGGGCGACGGTCATGACGCCGACGGCCCCGGTCGCGGCGAGCGGGGTCAGCAGTCCGGCCGCGAGCAGCAGGCCGGAGCCGATCTGGCCCCCGCCGGCCGCCAGGGCGGTGAGCGCACCGCCCCGGAAGCCGTCGGCGCGGAACTCCGCCGCGCCGCCTTCGAGGCCCTTGCCGCCGAGGCGTCGGCTGACCTTCTGCACGCCGTGGCCGGCGATGAGCAGCCCCACCAGCAGCCGCAGGATCAGGATGCCGGTGTCCACGGCGGTCAGCCGGCCGCGTGCGCGCCGATGACGCTCTGGGCGTAGACGACCCCGAGGCCGTACGCGCCGGCGTGGGCCTTGACGACCTCGGTGACGGGTCCGTACGTCTCCTGGCGGGCCCAGTCGCGCTGCAGTTCCAGGAGGACCTGGACCCAGGTCACGGGGACGGCGCCGGCGGCGATCATGCGCTGGAGCGCGTGCTCGTGGGCGGCCGGGGTGACGCCGCCGGAGGCGTCGGCGACGACGTACACCTCGTAGCCCTGCTCCAGCGCGGAGAGGGCGGGGAGCACCAGGCAGACCTCGGTCCACAGGCCGGACAGGATGATCTTCTTGCGGCCGGTCGCCTTGACCGCCGCGACGAGCGCCTCGTCCTCCCAGGCGTTCATGGTCGTGCGGTCGATGATCTCGTGCTTGGGGAAGACCGCGGCCAGCTGGGGCAGCAGGGGGCCGGAGAAGGTGTCGGCGGCGACGGTCGTCAGGACGACGGGCACGTCGAAGACCTCCGCCGCCTTGGCGAGCCCGACGGTGCTGTTGATGATGGCGGCCCGGTCGCCGCTGCCGGTGCCGAAGAACATCTGGGGCTGGTGGTCCACGAAGAGCATGACCGCGTTGTCGGGCGTGAGGAGGTCCGCGCTCGGGGCGGCCTGCACCTGGGTGACGTCGAACATGAGGGGTGGTCCCTTCGGAAGGATCGGGGTGTTCCGTTCGGTGCCCGCCGCTCTCGCGGCCGGCACGTCCCGAAGCTACGGCCGGTCCGATCACCCGACTTTCCTCCCCGTGCCCTGGAGTTGGCACGACAGCGCACCGGTGTGCGCTGCCGTGCCGGCCGCTCAGCGGGCGGGCAGGGCGTCCAGCCGTTTCCGTGCGCCGGCGACGATCTCGGCGTCGGCCGCGTCGGCGAGTTCGAGGACCTCGGCGAGGTGGCGGCGGGCCTCCGCGACCTCGCCCAGCTCGATCAGGGCCTCGCCCGTGCCCAGGAGGGCGCTCGCCTGCATGTGCGTCATCCCGAGGGTCCGGAAGCGGTCCAGCGCCTCGCGGTGACGGTCCAGCGCCTCGCTCCACTCACCCGTCTCGGCGTGGTCGAGGCCGAGCGCGTACGTGGTGTGGGCCCGGACCATGTCCGCCAGGTGGGCGCCGACCTCCTTGTCGGGCGCGTCGAGGAACGCGATGACGCGCAGGTTCTCCGTGTGCGCCGCCGCGCCGAGGCCCAGGGCGCGCAGGCAGGACCCGAGGTTGACCATGGCCCCGAGCCAGCCCTCGCGGTCGCCGACTCCCTCGTACAGCTCGACGGAGGCGCGGGCCTTGTCGACGGCTTCCTGGAGTTCGCCCAGCTTCCGGTGGGCGACGGCCGCGTGCGAGAGTGCGGAGGCCTGCTGCGGGACGTCGCCGGCGAGACGCGCGCAGGCGAACCCGTTCCCGGCCTGTTCGATGGCCTCCCGGTAGCGGTGGTCGCACACGATGAGGGCCCAGGCGTGCATGTTGTGGCTGTAGGCGCGCATGCCGGGGTCGTCGAGCGCCGCGGCCGAGCGGCCCGCGAGCTCGTACAGTTCGGACCAGTGGCCCCAGAAGACCCAGAGGTTGCAGAACCACTCCATGGCGTCGCCCGTCTCCACGACGCGCCGGTGCTCGCCCTTCCGCGCGGCGGCGCGCAGGGCCGCGAGCCAGGACGGAGCCTCGCCCTGCAGCCAGGTCCTGGCCTCCTCGGCGTTCTCCAGGGGGACGAACTCCCGCCCACGCCAGGAGGCCGGGGGCGCACCGTACTTGGGCTTGTACCAGCGTCCGGCGACCACGGCCGTCTCCAGCAGCCAGCCGCGCAGCCGGTCCTCCGCCGCGTCCCGCTCCTCGGGCGTCTCCTCGCGTCCGAGGCGTCCGCGGGCGAACAGCCTGAGCAGGTCGTGGAGTTGGTAGCGACCGCCGGAGGTGGCCTGGAGCAGCCCGGCCTCGACCAGCTCCTCCATCACGTCCTCGGCGTCGAAGACGTCGGCTTCGGCCAGACAGGCGCCGTACGCGGCGGTCATGTCGGGCCCCGGAACCAGGCTCAGCAGGCGCATCATCCGGGCGGCCGCGCCCGTCAGCTCCCGGTAGGACAGCTCGAACGCAGCCTCCACCCGTACGTCGTCGGTGGTGAGGGCGCCCAGCCGGCGTTCCTCGTCGGACAGGCGGCGGGCGAGCCGGTCGACGGTCCAGGCCGATCTGATGTCCAGCCAGTTGCCGGCCACGCGGAGGGCGAGCGGCAGGCGTCCGCACATCTCCGCGACCCTCGCCACGGCCTCGGGTTCCGCGTCGGCCCGCTCCTCGCCGAGGATGCGGCGGAGCAGCTCGACCGACTCGTCCCGGGCCATCTCCTCCAACGGCAGCCGGGCGACGTCCTCCAGCCCCGTCAGCGGGCGCCGGCTGGTCACGAGGACGAGGCTGCTCCCGCCGGAGGGCAGCAACGGGCGCACCTGTCCCTCGTCGCGCGCGTTGTCCAGGACGACGAGATGGCGCCCTTCGCTCAGCAGCGCCCGCAGCAGTCCCGCGTGGCCGGCGGCGCCCTCCTGGCTCAGCCGGCGGTCCGACACCCCGAGGGCCTTGAGCAGCTTGAGCAGGGCCTCCCCCGGGTCGACGGGGCCGTCGACGCCGTGCAGGTCCACCATGAAGCGGCCCTGCGGGAAGTCCTCGGCCAGCTCCTCGACCGCCTGGAGCGCCAGGGTCGTCTTGCCGCACCCGGGCGGACCGGAGATCACCGCCACCGACGCACCGGTGCCGGTGCCTGTGCCGGGGCCGGCGCCTGTCCCGGTGCCAGTACTGGGGGCGGATCCGCTGCCAGATCCGGGTCCGGTGCCTGTGCCGGTCCGCCCGGCGATCGCCTTCAGGCGGGCCAGCTGCGGGGCCCGCCCGGTGAAGTCGCGTACGGGCCGGGGCGGCTCAGCGGCGCCCGCGGCCGCCACCGTACGCGTGGGCCGCCCGGCCCGTCCCGCCGCCAGCAGGACCTCCCGCTCGGCCTCCGCGAGCCCGAGCCCGTCCGCCAGCGCCACGACGGTACGCCGCTGCGGTACGCGACTGCGGCCCCGCTCCATGTCGCCGATGGCCCGGACGCTGACCCCCGACGCCTCGGACAACTCCTCCAGCGTCAGACGGGCCCGCTGTCGCAGCGCACGCAGGACTGCCCCGTAGGGCTCTTCTCCGGACATGACTCCCCTTGATCGTCTCGAACCCGAGGGTATGCCGTGCCTGCGCGTGCCCTGCGGAGAGTCAGGAAGGCATCGAGTCCCGGACCGCGTCGAGGATCGCACCGTGGTCGAAGGCCAGCGGCGGCAGGCTGTCGTACGGCCACCAGACGGCCTTGGCCGCGTCGTCGCCCGCTACGACCTCGGTGTCGGCCGGGACGACGGCCAGGTAGACCACGGTGACGTACCGGCCGCGCGGGTCGCGACCGGGCTCGTCCCACGCGCCGACCTGGAACAGGGCGGCAGGGTCCACCAGGACGCCCGTCTCCTCCCCGAGCTCCCGGGCCGCCGCCTCCTGGCTGCTCTCTCCGGCGTCCACGTGACCACCGGGCAGCGCCCAGAGCCCCTTGAAGGGATCCCGGCCCCGCTCGACGAGCAGGACACGGCCGTCCTCGGTGACGGTCACCACGTCGGCCGTCAGGCGGACGCTCTCGTAGCTCTCGGTCATGTCGTTCCTCTCGAAGGCGTTCGGACGGAGCGGCCGTGCGGGTCGGCCCGCGCGGGGATGGGATCGGGATCGTCCTCGCCGGCCCGGGCCGACCGGGGGTCACCGGCCACTCGCCCCGGCCCTCTCCAGCTCATCGAGCCGGGCGAGGATGCGCCTGGGGAGCTCGGCGGCCGTCAGCCGGAAGGGGGTCCAGCGGTCCCTGGACTCCGGCTTCATCGACGCCGAGAACCGGTACCGTCCCTTGCTGTTCGGCTCCGCCACCATCTCCCCGAAGGCTGTGCTCGGTATCAGCCAGGCCGTCATGATCGCCCCTCGCTCGACGTCCACCGCGACGAACAACACGTCCAGGTCCGCCCGCGGTTGGAACGTCTGCGAGCGCACGAAGGCCATCAGCCTGCCCTGCCGGACCTGCGTTCCGGTGGACATCCTCGCCTTCACCTGCACCGCCAGGGTCGCGGAGCTCCCGCGCCTGTGGAAGACGAGGTCCACGCCCTCGTCGTCCACGAGCGAGGTGGAGACGTTCAGTTCGCCGCCCGTGGCGAGGATGGACGAGGCCGCGACCAGGTACTCGGCGGCCTTCCCCATGCGTGCGGCCGCCGGGCTCTTTTCCAGGTAGTCCTCGTCGTCACTCATGACGGGAATCTACCGAGCGCGGATCCGGGCGACCATCCGTACCCGGGGATCTCACCGAGGCTCCCAGCGGATCGGAATGCCTTGGTGGAAGGCCCCCTTTGCGCCCGTATGCTTGTGCGAGCTCAAGGAGGAAGGCAGGAGGCGACGGCGGTGAAGCTTGCCGAGGCGCTGGCAGAACGTGCGGAGGCGACGCGACGCGTGGAGCAGTTGCGCACACGTGTCGTCGGCAACGCGCGGTACCAGGAGGGGGAGACGCCCTCCGAGGACGCGGCACAGCTGCTGGCCGAGACCGGTGAGGTGCTCGACACCCTCGAAGCCCTGATCCGGCGGATCAACCGGACCAACGCCACGGTGGAGATGGGCCCGGACGGTACGCTCACCGACGCGCTCGCGCGGCGGGACGTCCTGCGGCTGCGCCATTCGGTGGTCACCGCGGCGGCGGACGCGGCAGCGGGCACGGGAGACCGCGGCCACGGCCGTCAGCTCCGGTCCGAGCTGCTGATGCTCTCCGCGCTACCGGTCCCGGAACTCCGAGCGCGGGCGGACGCCCTGGCCAAGGAGATCCGCGAGGTCGACGTACGGATCCAGCGGAAGAACTGGGAAGTCGACCTGCTGGAGTGACCGGACCGACCGGACGGACCGGACCGACCGGTCCGGCAGAGCAGGACGGTGTGGAGCAGGTAGTTGCTCCGGAGGCGTGCACACCCCGAGGGCCGGCGGGTTCTCCGGCCCACCTGTGGTGCGTGAAGAGCAACGCGGGGTTCGATTCCCCATCGACGGTGCAGCTCAGCACGGCGTACAGGTAACGGTGCACAGCGCACGGCACATCACCACGTGCAGATCCGGAGCGGCGAGGGCGGGTTCGGGGTTTTCCACACCACGGACGAGAATGGTCAGGGCCGGCGGCAGTGCGCGAGATCGGGGGGAAGACCGTGAGCCGACCAGTGCTGTTCCTCGACGTAGACGGGCCGCTCAATCCTTATGCGGCCAAGCCGGAGCGGCGTCCCGACGGCTACACCACGATCCGCGTGCCCCGTGACGGCGGGGCTGGGACGGAGGAGGTGAGCCTGTCGTCCCGGCGGCGTCCCCTGCGGGTCTGGCTCCATCCGGAGCACGGGCGAACCCTGCTCGGGCTCGGATACGAGCTGTGCTGGGCCACCACGTGGATGGGCAAGGCCAACCGGTGGATCGCACCGGTCCTCGGCCTTCCGGAGCTTCCCTTCGTGGACTTCGGCGACGCCCTGCTGCGAGAACGCCCTGATGGCGTGCACTGGAAGACCGGTCCGCTGGTCGACCACGCGCGCGGCCGCCCCTTCGCCTGGGTGGACGACGAGCTGAGCGGGCTGGATCAGGCGTACGTGACCGCACATCACCGCGGCCCCGGGCTCCTGCACCACGTCGATCCGCGGATCGGCCTGCGGGAGGACGACTTCCGCACGCTCGCCGGGTTCGCCCGGTCGCCGGCCGCTCCGCGTCCCCCCGCGTGAGCCGCGGGCCCCGGCGTTCCGGAGACCGGGCCGCTGCCCTCGGCTCGCAGCGGCGTTGCGCTCCGCCGACGACCGGCGGGCCGTCTACTGTCGGCGTGTGGACCACCCCGACCAGCGCGCCGAAGGCGCGGGACCGTTCACCACCCGCCTCACCTGGCATCCGCCCGAAGGCGGCACCGCCGTCTGGGATTCCAGGACCGCCCGGCGCCGAGGCCTGATCACCGTCCGTCCACCGGGTGCGCCCGGCCCCCGGCACGCCGGCGCCGACGACACCGTCCTCGCCCGGCTGCGCAGGCTCAACGCGATCGCGGCCACCGCCTTCGTCATCGGCAGAGCCCTCTTCGCCGCCGGCGCGTCCATCGCGCAGTTCGGCTCCGGCGACGCCACCGTCTGTGCTTCGGTCTACTTCGCCGGCGGTCTGTGCTTCAACACGGGCGGCTACATCTCGCTGCTCCAGGTCGTCAACGCCCCGCGCCACGTGCCCGGCGGGCAGGCCGCCCTGGTCGCGCGACGGTGGCGGTGGTGGAGCTACGAGCCGATGCGGGTCGACTGGCTGAGCGCGTTCGTCCTGTTCGCCGGCACGCTGGTGTTCGCCGTCGACCTGCTCGACTCGTTCCTCCAGGGCCTGACCGTCCAGCAGGTCAACCGGCTGATCTGGGCCCCGGACGTGATCGGCTGCATCCTCTTCCTGATCTCCGGCCACCTCGCGTTCGTGGAGATCTGCCACGGCCGGCCGTGCGTCGGACGGCGGAGCCTCGGATGGTGGAGCCTCGGGTGGTGGATCGTCGCCGTGAACCAGCTGGGCTCGGTCCTGTTCATGGTCTCGGCCCTCGCCGCCTACACACGCCCCGCCACCGGCAGCCTGGTCAACGCGGACATCGCCAACTGGGGAACGCTGACCGGCGCCCTCTGCTTCTCCGTGGGCGGCGTCCTCCAGCACGGTGAACGCCCTTGAGCCCGGCCCCTCGTCGTGACGTCAGCCGTCGGCGAGCGCCGTCACGACGAGGTCGGTGAGCAGGGCGCCGGCCGTGCCCTCGGGGTCGAGGTCGGGGTCGTAGATCGTGACGTTGAGCCCGACGCAGCGCGGCGAGCGGACGAGCGGCCGGAGCAGCGCCACCAGCTCGTCCGGCAGCAGGCCGTCGGGGTCGGGGCTGTCGACGGCCGGCATGACGGTGGGGTCGAGCACGTCGGCGTCGAGGTGTACCCAGAAACCGGCCAGGGCGGTGTTCTCCAGACTGACGGCGGTCGCGGACCCGAGCTCGCCGGCGCCCCGTGCGCGGAGTTCGGACACGGTCACGACGGGGACCCTCAGTTCGCGGAGCTGGGTGATCTCGGGGTCGTCCGCGTAGGCGTCCCGGGTGCCGAGCGCGCGTACGTCCTCGTCCCGGAGGTAGGGGCGCAGCCCCTCCAGGTCGGTCAGATCGCTCTGCCCCCGACCCGTCGCCAGCGCCAGCTCCTCACCGCCGGCCGCACCGATCCGGTCCGAGTTGCCGGGGTTGCGGAAGTCGGGAGAGGCGTCGACGGAGGCGAGACCGTAGCGGCCCAGCCGGCGCAGGGCGAGCGCGGCACCCAGCTGGATGGAGCAGTCGCCGCCGAGGACGAGTGTGAAGTCCCCGGCCGAGACATGGCGTTCGATCCGGTCGGCCAGGCGGATCGTGTACGCGGCGAGGGCGGCCGCGTTGAAGACGCCGTCGCCCTCCTGCCAGTCGCCGCGGTCGTACCTGGGCGGTACGACCACCCCGCCCTCGAACGCCCCGAGCCGTCTCATGATGCCGTTCTCGCGCAGCGCCCCGGCCAGTTTGTAGCAGCCGGGAACGGTGCCGGGGGCGGGTGGGCGCAGGCCGAGGTTGGACGGGGCATCGATGATCACGGTGTTCCGCATGCGGTCATCCTCACCACGCCGGCGAGCCGACGCAACGGCCGCACGGACCGCCGCCCCGCACCCGGCCGAACCCTCCGCAGCCGTAGCACCCTTGCCCGCGAGGTCACCGGACGGGATCCCGTCTTAGGCTGCAAGGGTTGAACGAGGGACGACAGGGAGAGTGAGTCGCGTGGCAGCTGCCAGGATCGCGATCGTGACCAGCGAGGCCGGCATGGAATGGGACACCGATCTCCCGTTGCTCGTGGAGGCGTTGCGCGCGAACGGTGTGACGACCTCCGCGGTGGCCTGGGACGCACAGGCCGTGGCCTGGGACGGCTTCGACCTGGCGGTCATCCGGTCGACCTGGGACTACGCGGAACGCGTCGACGAGTACCTGGCCTGGGCCGACCGGACGGACCGCCTCACGAGCCTGTGGAACCCCGCTCCGGTGGTGCGCTGGAGCAGCGACAAGCGCTATCTGTCGGACCTTGCCGAGCAGGGGGTGGCCGTCGTTCCCACCCGCTTCGTCGAACCGGGCACGCCGTACGACGAAGCCGAACTCCTCGGCACCGGAGCGGTGGTGGTCAAGCCCGTGGTATCCGCGGGTGCGCTCGACACCGCACGCTACGAGCCCGACCAGCACGCCGCCGCCAAGCGGCACGTCCGGACGCTTCTGGACCAGGGCCGGGCCGTGATGGTCCAGCCGTACCTGCGACTCGTGGAGGAAGGCGAACGGGCACTGGTCTTCATCTCGGGCACGTTCAGCCACGCCATCCGCAAGGGCCCCGTACTGACCGAGTCCGGAGTGATCGACAACGACCGCGTGCCGCACCCCGACGTCATCCCCTACCAGCCGACCGACGAAGAGATCTCGGCGGCGCTGGCCGCGCTGGCGGCCGTCCCGACTCCGGAGTCACCGCTGTTCGCCCGGGTGGACCTGGTTCTGGACGAGACCAGGAAGCCCGTGGTGATGGAGCTGGAACTGATCGAGCCGAACCTGTTCCTCGGCCTCCAGCCGGACGGCCTGAAGCGCCTCGTCGACGCCATGACGGCCAAGGTCCGGCCGACCGGGTCCTGAGAGCGCACGACACGCACGGGCGGGGCCGAGGACGGTTGAGGTTCTGGCCCTGTCCACCACACCGATCGGCCGGTTCGTGAGGGTGTGAGCGTGGAGTCGGCACTCAGGGCCGACTGCCGGGCTCGTCACGGAAGGGGCTCGACTCCGCGTGATGAGCCCGGATCGCGACTCCGGGTCCGGGTCCGGGTCCGGGTCAGGTGAGTGGGTCGAGGTCGGCGAGGAGCCGGGCGACACCGAGACCGGTGGTGAGGTACTGCTCGAAGACCGGATTGTTCAGAGCCCAAGGAGATCGCTTCCGCCGGATGACCCCGATCGCCGCTTCCGCCTCCTGCCCCAGCTCGATCAGTGCCTGCCCCACGACCAGCCCGGATCGGTTGTAGCCGGCGTTGCACCGGACCAGCACGGAGCGGCCGTCGCGGACCGCCTGGGCGGCGACGAGGGCGAGGTCCTGGACCTTGTGGATCTGCGCGGCGGTGAGCGGGCCGTCGGGGGTGTCGGCGACGTGGTGCTCGACGGCTGGGTCAGGGCCGTGACCGGGTCGGGTGAACAGGCTGATGACCAGGTCGAACTCGCTCCCGACGACTGCGGGCCGGCTCACACCGCTGACATCCCTCCAGTGGTGGCCGCCCATCCACAGTCCTGGTGACCACCTCGTTCCACGGCGCGCCCGGATCGGGCAGGCCCCTGTCCTTCTGTCGTGCCTTCATGTGTACCCCTCCGGGTCCCGGACATCAGCGTCATCCGTCGTTCCACCGGGCCTCGTGCTCGTCGACCGGTGGCGCCGCGACGCCGAGGTGCGGGCTGGAGAACCCATACGATCCCGCCCGCAGCTCCGTCAGCAACCCGACGGCAGGCTCGCCCACGCGGCACGGGGCGGACGGCGAGGGCGGTTCCGCGGCCGTGGCGGGCCGCGGAACCGCCGGTCGACCGTCAGGACGTCGGCGTCTCCCCCGGCCCTGTCTTCGGGGGCCGGTTCGGTGCGCCACAGGTGAAGCGCGTCGGCCTCGCCGAGCCCCTCGGTGGCCTGGTGGCGTTGCGCGTCGGTGAGCTCCAGGGAGTTCAGGCGGCGACGCCACTCCTCAAGGCCTTCGGTCTCCTCCAGGGCACTCGCGAGCTCGATCAGGGTGGCGAGCGTCCGGGCCACGTCGAGGGGTGGGGCGGTGTCCCCGTGCCTGCGCAGGGCCGTGATGAGGACCTTGAGGGCCGTGCGGTCGTCGTTCTTGAACTCGCTGAGGATGCGGGCGTTGTCGAGGGCCTTGGCCAGGCCCGCGAGGGTTTTCGACCCGCCGTACTCCAGCTCCGCGGGCTCGTCCCTCTGGATGAAGATGATCGAGTTCCCGGACGGGTCGACCAGGGTGAACCGGCTCGCCCCGGGCCGGAACCGGGTGATCCGCGGCCTGCCCTTGGCCAGGACCTTTCCGTAGGCGGCGCGCATCGCGCGGGTGAACTCCGCGTGGTACGGCGCGACCTCGTCGACCAGGACGAGGCAGGCGCCGGCGTCCTCCTGGCTCGGGTCGACGTTCTTCGGAGGCATCCCGAAGTGCAGCGCGAAGCCGGACCACTCCAGCACCAGGTAGACGTAGGGCCGCGTCTGCTTGTACGTGGCCTCGAACACCGAGCGCCTGGTAGAAACTCAAGCGTCTCCTCCACCGACACGCACGGCAGCACCGGCACCGTGGTCTCGTTCGCCCGCACATTCGCCTCTGTCACCCTCGCCACCCCTTCGACTCCTTCTCCCGCTCCCGCGGCAGGCCCCGGAGCACCGAGCCTGCCGCAATTCGGGTCCCGCCGCCCATGAGACTTTTATGTCGCCCTTATGTCTGCAGGCGGAAGGGCTGCGGGCCGGCGGGGGGGCCGGGAACGTGCGTAAGCCCCGGCCAAGAAGCCGGGAGCCAAGCGAAGGGGGCGGAGTGCGCGCGCCCTCGCGTCAGTCCTGGGAGGCCTCGGCGCGTCCGGCTGTGCGGCGGCGGAAGGCTCGTTCTGGGGCGGAGCGGAGGCGGGGCGTCCCCTTCAGCCAGTGGGCTCCCCGCAGGACGGGGCTACGATGCGACGGCCCGCGGCAACGAGCCGTCAAACGGAGGCCACGATGTTCGGCTCCGGCCACGGGCGCGGCGAGCGAGCGGGGCAACCCCGCACTCTCCCTGGCCGTGTCGGCCTTCGACTCGGCGATCGCCTCCAACCTGATTCACCGGGGCGCGGACCCGGACCACCGGTTGGCCGACGGAACCACGCCCCGACTGCGGGCCATCGACAGCGGCTCCGTCGGTCTCGCGTACTGCCTGCTCGGCGACGCGGCGCGGCTCGATGAAGCGGCCCGCGTGCACCTGTTGGAACGGGCCCGGCAGTGGCACGAGAAGGGCGCGGTCGCCCGCGCGTGCGCCCTCGAATACCCCGACATGGACCATGCCGCCTGGTGGGAGATCATCTGTACCGTGGCCGAGAGGCAGGACGTGGAGACCTGGGAGGCTGCGGGCTCATCCCGATCCCTGTACCGCCGCTTCGGCGCGGAGGTGCTGAACGCCTCTACTCGGGGACGTCACGTCAGACGCCCCAAGCCCTTTCGAACGACGCGCCCTTGAACTGTTCCTCGACTGGGCCGCGCAAGAGGAACACCCGGACGTCCTCACCGCGGTCCTGCACGGACTCGGCGAACACGAGGATCCGAGGATCGAACCGCTGGGGCTTCGCTTCCTCGCCCACTCCGCTCCCTCGGTGCGTACGGGGGTCATCGCGACACTGAGCACCGTGTACTCGGAGAGGTCCGGGCGGACGACGTTCACCCCCGAGGGGCTGAACGCCCTCCTCGTGCTGGCCCAGGACACCGGCACCTCCGTTCGCCAGGCCGCCGGCTACCAGCTCGCACACAGCCTCAACCCGGATCCCGCCGTGGGGGACACACTGGCCGGTCTGCTCGACGACGAGGATCAGCACACGCGCATCTGGGTCGCATTCGGGCTGGCCGTGCGGGACGATCCGAGGTGCGTCGAAGGCGCCGACAAGGTGGGTCCCGTCGACGACCGCCCCTCTTGGTCCTGGATCCTCGACGCGCCCGCACGGTACGAGGAGCGCCGGAAGGCACGGGGTGGACCGACGAGCGGCGAGTGACGGCCCCTGAGTCCCCCCGGGCTCCCCAGGCCCCCAGGGCCTCCGCCGCCGTCCGCCGTCCGCCGTCCGCCGTCCGAGGGGCGACATCCCCTCCACGGGACCGCCCGGCGTGAGGAACACGTTCAGCCGCTCCCCCCGATGGCCTCAAGCGGCTACGAACCGCGGTGTGAAGCAGTGCAGCCGGTCGACCTCGGTGAAACCGGCCCGGTCGTACAGGCCGTTGGCAGCGGTGCGGTCGCGTTCGGTGTCGCCGGGCGGGGCGTCGTCGTCGACGTAGAGGATCACCTCGCGGGCACCGATCCCGGCCAGCTCGTCGAGGGCCGAGCCGAGCAGCGCCAGGCCCGTGCCTCGCCCGCGGGCGGCCTGGGCCACGCCGATCCACCACAGCACTCCGACGCCGTCGACGGGGCGGCCGATGGTGGCCTCCGCGAGGAGTTCCGCGCCGTCACGGACCTCCAGTCGCCGGCCCGGAGGGTCCTCGCACTCCTCCACGGTGCAGCGCTCGGCGCGCGGGAGTCCCGCGACCGGCAGGTCCGCGCGCATGTAGCGCCACGAGTCGCGACCGGTGAACCCAGCGGCTTCGAGGGCCTTGAGCGTCGCGGGGCGGTGGCGGGCCGGCAGGCCCTCCAGCCCGAGGGTGAGGGCGGAGGCGAACTCGAAGGCGTGCACCGTGCCCGTGCCGAGCCGGTGGAGCGCCCGGGAGATCAGGGCCTCGGCCAGGCCCTCGTCCTCTCGGCAGTGCAGCCACAGGATGAACCCGGACTGGTCCGAAGGGCGCCTTGCGTACGAGACGGCGCCGAGCACCTGGTCCGTCGCGTCACAGATCACCTCCGTGACGGGCGCCTCAAGCTCGTCCCACCATCCGCCGTCGACCGGTGAGCGGCCCGCCAGCGCCTCGGCCAGCATCCCGGGCGTGGCCGGCGGCTGGCCGGGCAAGCGATCGGCGCCCACCAGGCCGAGCACCGCCGCCTCGTCTCCGGGGTGGTACGCCCGCACCGAGAGTCCTGCCGCCGAACGGGGAGTCGTGAACGCCACGAGCGCGATCCGCCTTTCATGCCACATGTCCTCCCTGTCCACCCTGCCGCCACTCCCGTCCCGCCCGCCACCACTTTTCTCCCGGCCTCGGCCACCCCTCTCGGACTCAGGCGGTCGGCGCAGCACCACGGGCACCGACACCGGAGGCCGGGCACCGGAGACCGGGCACCACCGCGATCCGTTCCGTGCCCCCAGCCCCTCGGCTCGGCTCTCACAGGCCCTCGACAGCGATGAGCCCCGTGATGAAAATGGGAGCCCACGTCACGCGATGGGGGCAGCGTGTCACTGTTTCTCCGACGCGACGCCGCTCGGCCGGCGTCGCCGGGCTGGTGGAGGTACCTGACGGCGGTGGGCGTGGGCGCCACGGCCCTGGGGCTGGCCGCCATGTGGACCTCCGGGCCTCTGGCGACGGGCATCGGCGCGGCCAGTACGACGCTGTACACCTTGCTCGCGGAACGTCTTCAACCCCAGCGCACCGCCACGTCCGCCGGCGTGCTGCTGCGGACGCCGGCAGGGCGTCTGCCCAGGGTCGAGCAGCTGAGCCGTCCCGAACTGGCCGGCGTCCATCCGGCGGAGGAGCACGCCGGCCATCGCGGTGCACCGCCGTACGTGCGGCGCGACGCCGAGCCGCTGCTGCGTCAGGCCCTGCGGGGCGGCGGCTTCGTGCTCGTCGTGGGCGAGTCGACCGCCGGCAAGACCCGGCTCGCGTACGAGGTGGTCCGGTCGTCCTTTCCGCGGCACGTGTTCGTGCGCCCCCTGGACCGAGGCGGGCTCGCCGCGGCGGCGGAGGCGGTCCGGCGTGCCCGCCGCGCCGTGTTGTGGCTGGACGACCTCGAGAACTACCTGGGGGCCGACGGGGTGACCAGCGCCCTGCTGAACGGTCTCCTGGAGCGCAGACCGGGCCGCGTCGCCGTCCTGGCGACGATGCGGTCGCAGGAGTTCCGCCGCTACGACGCCCGCGAGGAGAGCCGGCTGACCGGATCGGACCGGGACGCCTGGCGGGTGCAGCGCGATGTCCTGGCCTCGGCCGTGCAGGTCCGCCTGGAACGCCGCTGGTCGACCGCGGAGCAGCAGCGCGCGGCGGCCCACCGAGGGGATCCCCGGATCGACCTCGCGCTGGACAGCTGCGACCGGTTCGGCCTCGCGGAGATCATGGCCGCCGGCCCCGAGCTGCTCGCGGCGTGGCGGAACGCCTGGGCGCCCGGCGCCAATCCCCGCGGCGCGGCCATCGTCGCCGCGGCGGTGGACTGCCGCCGCTCGGGGCTGCGCCGGCCGGCGAGCCGCGACTGGCTCCTGGAGCTGCACCTCCCCTACCTGGCCGAACGCGGCGGGCCCGACCTCCAGCCCGAGCCCTTCGACGAGGCGATGCTGTGGGCGTGCAGGGCCGCCTACGCCACGAGCGGGCTGCTGATGGGGAACTACAGCCAGGGGTACACCGCCTTCGACTACCTCCTGACCGCCCCGGACCTGCCTGCCGTACCGGACCACCTCTGGGACTCGCTGCTCGCCCCGGGCGGAGCCGGCCGACGCGTACGACATGGGGCTCGTGGCCCATCAGGCGGGACGGCTGCCGCGAGCTGCCGCGGCTCTGGAGCGGGCCCGCGAGGGCGGGACGGCGGGCGCGGACTTCATGCTGGCGATCGTGGTGGGCGACCGGGGGCGGCCGCGGCAGGCCGCGACGGCGCTCCACGACATCGTCCTGCGCCGACGGTCCGACCTCGGCCCCGGGCACCCCGAGACGCTGGCCGCCGTGCACCAGTGGGCGTTCTTCGTGGGCGAGGCGGGCGAACCGGAGCGCGCCGCCGCCGCCTTCACCCGCCTGGTGGCCGACACCACCGCGGCCCTGGGAGCCGATCACCCCGACACGCTGGCGGCCCGGCACCAGCAGGCGTACTTCGCCGGCGAGGCGGGCGACACGACCACGGCCGTCCGCCGGCTGCAACGGCTCCTTGAGGACCGCGTCCGGCTCGAGGGCACCGATCACCCCCCAGGTGCTGGCCGCACGGCGCAGCCTCATCTGGTTCTCCAGCCTCACGGGCGACCCTGCCGACGGCCTGCCGGACAGCGAACGACAGCTGCGCCTGCTCCTCGCGGATGCCGAACGCGTCCTGGGCGCCCAGGACGCGCACACCCTCGCCATACGCAGCACCCAGGCGGCCTTCGCCGCCCGCGCGGGCCGCACGGACGAGGCGATCGCCGAGTTCACCCGGCTCGTGGCCGAACGCAGCCGGCTCCTGGGCGAGGAACACCCCCACGTCATGCACAGCCGCGTCCAGCGCGCCCAGGCGCTACTGGCCGCCAACCACGAAGCCGAGGCGGCCGCGGAACTGTCCCGCATCCTCCACGACGCGCACACGGTCCTCGAACCCACCCACCGCCACGTCGCCCTCGCCCGCACCTTGCTGGCGCGCGCGAGGAGTTGAACCCGGTCCGCACCGACCGACGATGCCCCGGGGAGGGCGTCCTTCACCCCTCCCGCGCCGTCTGCCAAACATGTCCGCGCAGCCCCTGCTCCTCCAGCCAGGAACCGAGAGCGGCGACCTCGTCGGCTCCCATCAGTGCCGGATCGACGGTGGTCCGCAGCTGGTAGTCCGTGCCGGAGTCCAGCAACAGCTCCAGGCTCCTTCTGGCGGGCCCCGCGCTGTTGCGCACGCCCGTGATCGTGTCGTACGCGTCGGAGTCGGGCCGCGCCTTGATGTCGAAGCCCACCCAGTCGAGGAGCCCCTCGGCGAGCAGCGCCCCCAGGGGAGGGCCGTACCAGCCGACCCGGACGACGCTGCCCGAACTCCCCTTCGTGGCTGGTATCCATGGGGCCGTGGATACCTGGATGAACGACCGTTTGGGTGCCGCCGAGCGGGGCGAGAACCCCACCGTGCTGGCCCGCATGAGGACGGGCTGGGCCGTCATCGGCGACGTCCAGCACCTCCCCGGCTACTGCCTCCTGTTGTACGCGGGCCAGGCGGATCACCTGACCGATCTCCCCCGACCGGAGCGAGCCCGCTTCCTGTTCGACCTCTCCCTCCTCGGAGAAGCCGTCGAGGCAGCCTGCCGACGGCACGACTCGGACTTCCGCCGCCTCAACTACGAAGTGCTGGGCAACTCTTGGGAGCACCTCCACGGCCACGTCCACGCCCGCTACGACTGGGAGCCCCCGGCCCTCCGGCACGGCCCCGTCTGGCGCTACGGGAGCGAGCGAACAGACCCGGTCCACCGGCTGGACGCACGACATGACGAACTGCGCGCCGCGATCACCGGCGAGCTCACGAAGCTGTTGCCCGACGCGTACGAAACGAGCTGACCAGCGGCCCGCCGGGCCGACGTCCTCCCTCGGCGCGCAGGCCTCACCACCACAAGCTCGCGAGGCAGGTGTGTCCCGGCGGGCGCGGTCTCGTCCGCCCGGCGCACCGCGACGGGTCGGAGGCGGTGCCGGCCCCGCGTCACTCCCGGAAGATCTGCCATTCCGTTCCGGAAACCTCGTCCCGGGTCGCCAGATGGCCCAGGGGCAGGGCGGGCAGGCTGGCCAGCGACGGATCGCGTTCCAGCAAGTGGGACGCGTGGATCAGCCTCGGCCGTCCGACCCAGCGCGGTTCGGCGCCCGAGAACGCCTGCCAGTCCCCGTCCTCGTCGAGATGCACACGCATGACCGGCCGCCCGCGGAACACGCGCTTGGACACGAACACGTGATCGTCCGGGGCGAGACCCTGAGCCGGGCCACAGCCTTCGTGCAGGCAGCCGTCCACATCGCCTCCTAGCCGACGAGCCCCGGCCCATTGTGCCCCTCGCCCCACACGGCGGGCCACGTCCCCAGCGCTCGGGCCAGCCGGGCGCTCTGGTCGCGCGTGATGCCTCGGGCGAGTCGCGTGTCGCACCGCGGGCTGTGGGGGTCGTCGCAGTACAGGATGCCGGGGAACGGATCCTCGCCGCCCGAGAGCGGGGACGCACCGGCCAGCGTCCATTCGGGTGACTCCCACAGCGGGTGCTCCTCCAGAAGCGCCTCCGCCAGCCCGGGCGCCTCGTCGTCGCCGACGCCTGCCTGGAGCAGCGCGTCCGCGACCAGCCAGGCCGCCTCGGGCGGAAGGTCGGCGTCACCGAGTACGGGCAGGAGGAGCAGCAGGCGGGCGTGATGCGTATGGACGCCCGGGGCATCCAGGTCGGGGGTGGCGGCGATGTGCACGAGCTCCCGCCACGCGAGTCCCGGGCCGGCGTGGTGCCCGTCGACGCTCGCGAGGTGCCCGTGGCGCTCCCACTCCCCGTGGGTCACGAAGTAGTCGGTGCCCGTGTCATCGGCGAGGTTGCGGCCCACGACGACCACGGAGTGACCGGCGCCGAACGGTATCCGGAAGACCGGCCACCGCTCCCCGTCGGTCAGCGCCTCGATCGCCGCGTCCGTGTCCGCCTCGTCGGCGCCGAACCACCCCGGCCGCGGTTCCTCGTCCCCGGTCCGGCAGAGCCACAGCAGGTAGGCGGGCCAGAACCCGGGCAGCGACAGCAGGTCCTCCCGAGTCGTCAGAGGGGCGTCTTCGTATCCGTCGATCAGCACAGGCCCAGACTGACAGCCACCACTGACATCCTCGGCCTCCGCCAGGCGTCCACAGGCTGATCCTCTGCTCCGCAGCCACGACCTGCGGGACTGTCAGACCCCTGCGGCATCCTCGCCCGTATGAACGAAGACGCCTTCTGGCAGCTCATCGAAGACTGCAGACCAACGGAACCCGACCCGGACGCCGACCTCCTTGCGGACACCCTGACCGAGCGGCTCGCGCGGTCACCCTTGTCGCTGGTCATCGGCTTCGCCGAACAACTCTCATGGGCGCTCTACCAGCTGGACCGCACAGAGTACGGACACGACCTGAGCGCGGACGCGTTTCTCTACACACGTGCCGCGGTCGTCGCGGCCGGCCGCACCGAGTTCGACGAGGTCCTCAGAGACGCCGCGGCCTTCACGCCGTACGCCACCGACCTCGTCTGGGCCGAGAGCCTGCTCTCCGCACCGGACCGGGCGTACAGAAGCATCACCGGCGAGGAGTGGGACCGCCGCACGCGGTACTCCTACGAGTCGTACGCGAACACCGAAGGCTGGGCCGACTGAGCGGCCGGTCCCTTCGGGACGGGTCGGTGAAGGTCAGGGAGTCCCTCCACACTGGTGCGCCCTCGCCCTTTCCTCGGAGGGACGCGGGGTTCGGGCCGTCGGGGCGGCGTGGGAGCTCCGTACGAGGTCTCGCCAGTCGGCGGGCCAGTTGGCCAGCGCGAGGATGCCCATGACGAGGAGGTGGGTCGGTGCGGCCCAGCTCTCCACCGTCGGGTCGTGGTGGACGATGTGGGTGGTGACCGCGCCGGTGAGCACGAACATCAGCGTGGTGGCGCCCAGGAAGCGGGTCCGCTTGTCCGGGATCACGAGCAGGACGGCGGCTGCGCCCTCCAGCGCGCCGACCACGAAGCGCATCCAGGACGGGTATCCCCACTCCTCGAACTTCGTGGAGTAGGCCGAGCTGAAGATCGTGTCTCCCGGCCAGCACTTGGTCACGGCACCCAGCGCGAACTCGAGGGCCAGGAACCAGTACAGGACGGTCATGAGTCGCTTGGACATACGTGAGTTCCCCAGGGGTGTCGGGCAGGATGAGGCCTCCGCGCGGACGCCATGCGGTGCCGGACGGGAGCGGAGACTTCGCGTGTTCGGGGTTCAGCCCCGCAGGGGTGGCGATCGACCTTCATCGATGCGCCGCCGGCGCGTCTCGGGCTCCTTCGCGCTCTCGACGGCGCGTACGTGCTCGCGCTTGCGGCTCTGGGTGAGGTCGTCGTACGCGGCGCGGGCGAGCGGATCGTCGTCCAGGGCTCGGGCGAAGTCCGGGGGCTCGGCGACGACGCGCGGCTCGTGTCGAGCTCCAGCTCGACCTCGACCTCCTCGCCGATCTCGACGCCCGCGGCCCGGCGGTTGGCGATGCTGAGGCCGAGCAGGTGGCGGCCGCGCAGGATGGCGACCCGGCTCTTCCAGGAATGCCGTTGACCGTGATCGCACCGGCGGCCGCGCGCCGCCGCCCGAAGCGCCGCCACCACCTCGGGCGGGACCTCCAGGCCCCGCATGGGCTCGGCGGCTCGACCTGGGACCTGAACTTCATGGTCTTCTCCTGTCGTTCTGACTGCTACACGGCGGATGCGGATGCGGATACGGATGCCGATGCGGACGGCCCGCCTCCGGGTCCGCCGCGTCGCGGCTACTCGGCGTAGGGCTGGTCGGGGTCCCGAGTCGCTGTAGCCGAAGGCTCCAGACGTAGCTTCCGGGTCGGCGAAGGTGCCGCCGTACCGCCCACGCAGAGCGCCGCGGCGAGGCTTGAGGATCGTGGCACGGCCTTGTGCGCCTCGGCCATGATCTCACTCGGACCCGTGCCTCGTGCGATCGACGTAGGTGAGCACCAGTCCGCTGAAGCCGCTGCCTTCGGGATCGTGCCGACCTGGCGCGGCAGAGGCCACTCGCGGCTGTAGAAGCCGAACCGGCGAGCGCCGTCCGACTCGAGAACACGGAGGACGCCGTAGTCGTTCTCGATCTTCCAGCCGAAGGCCCTCGGTGTAGAACTGCTTGGCGCGGTCCAGTCCCGGACACCGGGAGGATCGAGCTGACGGTGCCTTCATGACGTGCTCCTTGCGCTGTGGATTGGATGGTACGCGCCGGACGTCCGGGCCGCCGCGGCCCGGCCGTCCCGTCGGCGCGGGCCGCCGGTCGGCCCGGTGGTGGGTGGGGCGGCGGCCGCCGGGTCAGGACGGCGTGGCCGGAGGGAGGCGGCGGTTCCCAGACGAAATCGTCGGGGCGGTAAGGAGGCGCCGGTGCCGCCCGGACGATGCGGTGCGAGCCGCCGCCCCTCGACGGGACGCCGACCTCTTGGCCAGCCCCGGTGCTTGTACCAGCCCAGCTTCACGGGCTGGACGCTGCGGCCGTGAACTCCGCGTACTTGCCGCGAAGCTCTTCGCACGCTCAGCCCCCGGCCGACGTAGAACTCCCGGGTCGCCTTCACGTCTCGACAACCCAGCAGCAGACCATTCTCGTCGATCTCCCGGGTGGCCACGCCGTCGTCCTTCTTCGCCGAGGTCGCCAGCTTCCAGATCGTGCCGTCGGGCCTGCACGACACGCCGTAGCCCACAGCGACTTCGCCGCGGCTTCACGACCGTCGCACCGGCGGCACCGCCGCCCGACGAACGCGTCGACGGTGGAGGGCCCCGACACCGTCAGCGCCAGGGCGAAACCCCGGAAAAGCCGCTGCGGGTCCGGGGGGGGCCCTGCGAGCCCGCAGCTGCAGACGGCCGGCACGCCGAGGCCGTGTAGAAGCGGTGGGCGGCGTCCAGGTCGGCCACCTCGAGGGCGACGCAGAAGAGGGACACGAGGGACACTGAGGAAGGGGTGGTTGCCAGTCCCTCACGCTAGGCCCGGCACCGCCCGCGCTTCTCGAATCCTGACCAGTTGGAGACCGCCTTCGCCACGCACGCCGATCCCTTTCCAGCACGATCGCCGCCCCGCCGCCTGCGCCGGAAGCCCCGGGCGACATGCCGACCAGCTCGGTGAAACGAGTGGTGAACGTTGCCCGCGTTACGACGCAGCCGACCACCGCGCTGAAGCAGACTCGGTGACACGAGTCGCCCCGCCGCAGCAGGGCCGCCGCCCGCTCGACGCGACGCGTCATCAGGTACGCGTACGGGGACTCGCCGTACGCGGCCGGACTGCCCGCGCGCAGATGCCGGCGGGCATGTTCGCATCGCGGGACGACGAGCGCGTTCCCACCACGTCGAGCGTCGCGCGTACATGCCCCTGTACGATCACGGCGCGCGGACTGCGTGCTGCGAAAGGGGAGACCGCGCGAGCTCGACCAGCGCTTAGTCGCCTGGACGCGCGCACGTACCGCCATTCCGGCTATGCACATGAGATCTTTCACGCTTTCTCGCCCTCTCTGTCATGTCGTCATTCTTACTCGAGGGTTGCGAGGTCGGCATGCGCGTGCATCGGCTAGCCCGCGGCGCCCGGTG
>NZ_BAAAXG010000020.1 GCF_039535475.1 Streptomyces showdoensis
GGCTCGCTCGTGAGGGGGTCCAGGGCGGGACCGGACGGTGGGACGGGCGCTACGGAGCGAAGCGGCGGGTTGCCAGAGGCGGGCGCGAGGCAGCCGGTTCCAGGCAACGGCGCGGGCCGCCGTTCGGCACCCCGCAACCCCGTCGGTGTTAGTTTGTGCTTTCGAAATCCCTGTCTCGGTATGACCAAGGTGGCGCGCGTGCGCAGCCCACGGATGGCGCGCGCTGTCTCCAGGAGTGTGCGGTTGTCCAATACATGTCTTCGTGGTAGACGGCGGCGGCGACCGGCGGGACCTCGTTGGCGGGCGAGCGCGCGGGGTTTGTAGAGCGGGGTCCAGTCGGTGCGGGGGGCGGCGAGGGAGCGCGGGTCTCGGCAGCGGGCTCAGGGACGGGTCGTGACGGTCGAAGTGCCAGGGGTGTCGTTCTCGGCGGGTGAAGGCGCGGCGCGTCGCCCGCGAGCGTCCGCGCGCGTCGACTCGGGGAACTCGTGGCCGTACGCGTTCGGTCGGGGCCGCAGTCGGTCGTGGCCCTGCCCTGGGGGCGTAGTATGGCCTCGTGCAGCAGGGCGTAGAGCGGGTGGCCCGCGAACGAGAGTGGCTCTGTACGGTTGAGGAAGGCGTCTGACAGGGGCGGGGCCGTGGGGGTTGGGGACGAAGGCTTCCTCCAGGAGCAGTGATGGAGCTGGTGGGTTTATGTCGTGGCCGCCGGGAGCAGGATTGCCGATGGGACTGGAAGGCCTCGGGGGTCAGCGCGTTCCGCCTGCCGGGCAGCGTGACCTCGTGCTCGGCGAGGTGGGCGGCGGATCCGGCGGGCCTCGCTCGACGTCGTCGGGATAACGGGCTGTGAGTTGGGCCTCGTTCTTGCGCGGTACGGGGTGGGCGGCCCGGTAGACCTCTTCGGCGGTGGCCGTGAGGCGTTGGAGGGCAGTCCCGCCGTGAGAGGACGTGTTCTCGGCCCCTGTTGGGTGCGGTGCGCCGAGGTATAGTGGGTGGCGTGAAGAAGCCGCCGAAGGGGTGTGAAGCTCTGGCCGGAGGACGGTTCGTGGGGGCGGCCCCTGCCGGGGTCAGTTGACGGCGGATCAGCTCGACAGTCCTTGGTCGATGGAGTCGGCCCCTGGGAGTGCGCGAGTAGTCGGCCTGTTCGCGTCGGGGTGTGTCCGGCGGAGCGGGCAGGGTCTGACGTGGTTGGCGGGGGGTGGGAGGCGCGGGGGCCGGGGTTAGTGGTGGGGCGCCCGGGGAGCTAGGAGCTCCCGCACGGCCGGCCGAGCGAGGCCTGGGGCCCCGATTGAAGCGCCGGGCGCCGGAAGCGGGCCCGCATAAGGTAGCCAGCAGGGCAGGGTCGCCCCGGCGGCCCGGTCTCCCGCGTAGACCTCGCGTACGTTTGGGATTTCGATGCGTTCGCGTCGGGGGCGGAGTGGGTCGAGCGGACTTGAAGCGTGTGTGTCGGTGGAGGACGAGTCGGGCTGCCGGAAGGTGGGAACCTGGCTGTTCCTGTTCGTGCGGGGTCGGGGCTGGTGCTCGAGCGCGGCGGCGCAGGGTGGGTCAGGGGGCGATGGGTAGCCGGCGCTTGTGGTCAGCGTCAGACTCGTTGCGGCGCGCGATGTTGGCGGCGGAAGGCGGCCTCGCGAACGGCTTGCCCTCAGGGAAGTCGTCGATTCTCGTCGTAGGTCACGCCGAGGGCGTTTCTCGTAGGGTTTCGCCGGGTCTAGTGTCTCCAGGTCGGCGGTGGGGGTCTCCAGACAGCTCGCCGGGGCGCCGAGCTGGCGGACACGGCGCGGACCGGGCGCTTGTGTGAGGCCGGTCGCGGACGAGGTCGGCGCGCCGTCGCCGTACTTGGTGAGAGCCGGGACAGGCCGGCGGCGTGGGTCGGTGCCAGACGTGACCAGGCCGTTGTGGGCGCCCGCGACCGCGTATGGGCGATCATCCGCTGCCGGGCCTTGATGTTGCACGTGCACGAAGTCCTGGTGGTGCGCGTCGCGGAAGGCGATCCCGGCGGCCGAGGTGGCCTCCAGGGCGGCGTCGGAGGCCGGCATTGATGTCCACGGTCAGGACTCGTCGGCGCGGATGAAGCCGAGGGCGAGCTGGGCGTCGCGCTCGTCGGCCTGGACGCCGTAGGGCAGCCGCATGGCGTAGAAGACGGCCTGGTGGCCGGCTGCGCGGGCGCGCTCGGACGGCGAGCTGGCAGAGCCGTCCGGCGGTGGTGGAGTCGACGCCGCCGCTGATGCGAGGACCAGGGAGCCCAGACCGGTGGAGGTGAGGCGCTCGGCGAGGAAGGCCACCCGGCGCTCGATCTCCGCGCGCGCGGTCGAAGGTCTCGCCGACCTCGAGCTCACGGGCGATCCGCTGCTGCAGGGCGGTGGTCTCCGGGTCGGTCACGGGATGCTCCTCGGTCTGTGCGTGGTGTACTGGCGTCCGCGTCGACTCTATGCGCCCCGCCGACGCCTGTCGCCCGGCCCCGGGCCCCGGGCCCGGGTCGGCACGGAGGGGCGGGGCGGGCGCGGCCCGTGCGGGTGTGCGGCGGGACGGCCGGGCGGCGGGCGGGCCGGGGCGGGGCGGGACGGGGTGGGGGCGAGGTGGGCAGGACGGGCCGGACGGCCAGGGCAGGCGGGACTTTCCGGAGGCGACCTAGGTGACGCCAGAGCACCTCGACCCGCTGCACCAGGTTGTTGCCGAAGCCGCCCCGGTTCCAGGGAGCCGTGAGCGGCTGGGGTGTGCCCGGCGGCGTCGGTGGCGCGGACGGTGAGCAGGTGCGCGCCCGGGCCGCCGTCCAGCTCGTGCGCCATCCGGCCCAGCCCAGGGCGCTCCGGGTCGGCGGTCACCTCGGCGTCGGTCCAGCTGCGCTCCCCGTCGGTGCTGAGCTCCACGCGGGTCACGGCGCGTGCCCGGACCAGGCCCGGCCGGCCAGCGGGACGGGGCCGGGGTGGACGACCCGGGTGCGGGACATGAAGTCGGGGAAGCCGGGCGGGATCATCAGGGCCCGGGCGCGATGACGTCCACGGGGGCGCCGGGCTCGTCGGGGCCCTGCCGGTAGCGGTAGGCGACGGCCTGCTGGAAGCCGGTGAACGGGGTGGCGGTGAGGGTGACGTCGCGCAGCCACTTCACCGAGGCCATGCCGTACCAGCCGGGCACGACCAGGCGCAGCGGATGCCCGTGCTGGGGCGGCAGCGGGGCGCCGTTCATGGCGTAGGCGACGAGCACGCCGCGGTCCGGGTCGGCGGCGTGCGGGAGCGGCAGGCTGCGCCGGTAGTCCTGTTCGGTGCCGCGCTCGACCCCGTGGTCGGCGCCGGTGAAGACGGCCTCGACGGCGCCGTCGGCGGGGCCCGCCTCGGCGAGCAGGGCGGCCAGCGGGACACCGGTCCAGTCGGCGGTCCCGACGGCCTCGACGAGCCAGGGCTGGCTGACCGGGCGGGGGCTGAGGCGGGCCCGGCCGTTGCCCGCGCACTCCAGGGTGACCCGGTGGGTGACGGCCGGCCGCGCGCGCCAGCTCCGCGACGCCGAGGCCGAGCGGGCGGCGCACCAGGCCGCCGACGGTGAGCCGCCAGTCCCCGGCGTCGGCGGCCGGGATGTCGTAGTGGACCAGGACGTAGTGCAGACCGGGCGGGGTGGTGTCGTAGCGCAGCGCTTCGAGCGGCAGTCCGTGGTTGCGGGGCCGCCAGGGCCAGCTCGGCCGTGCCGATGCCCTCGTCGGGTCCGGCGACCCGGCCCGGCGCGCTGACCTCGCCGACCCGCGGCGTACCGCCCGTACCGGCTGTGCCGTCCATGGCATCCATGGTGCGCCGCCGCTCCGCCCCCGGCATCCCGGCGCCGGGCGGTACGGTGCCGGGCATGACGGAAGTGCGCGCGAGAGTACGCGAGTTGGGCGTTCCGCTGACCGGTGTGCCGGGGCCCTGGAACGCGATCACCGATGTGCCGGGCGTCCAGGTCGGCCATGTGACCCTGATCGAGGGCGAGGACGTCCGCACGGGGGTCACGGCCGTCCTGCCGCGCGGCCGGGAGGGGGTGGGGGTGCCCTGCGCCGCGGGCTGGTACGCGCTGAACGGCAACGGCGAGATGACCGGGACGACCTGGGTGGAGGAGACCGGTTCGCTCGCGGTGCCCGTGCTGCTCACCAACACGTACGCGGTGGGGCCGGTGCACCGGGGGTTCGTCGAGTGGCTGGGCCGGCACCGTGCGGACGCGGCGCCCGAGTGGCTGCTGCCGGTCGTGACGGAGACCTGGGACGGGTATCTGAACGACATCCACGGCCCCGCCGTACGGCCCGGGCACGCCGCCGCGGCGATCGAGGCGGCGGCCTCGGGGCCGGTCGCGGAGGGCTGTGTCGGCGGCGGCACGGGGATGCGCTGCTACGGCTTCAAGGGCGGCGTCGGCACCGCCTCCCGGGTCGTCCCGTACGGGGAGGACCGGTACACCGTCGGGGTCCATCTGCAGGCCAACTTCGGGGCCCGGCACGAGCTGGTGGTGGCGGGCGTCCCGGTGGGCCGGGGGCTCCCGCCGGCCCGGGAGGCGGGGGCGGGTGCCGCCGGGGGCGGGCTCCGTGGTGGTGGTCGTGGCGACGGACGCGCCGCTGCTGCCGGGCCAGTGCAAGGCGCTCGCCCGCCGGGTGCCGCTGGGGCTCGCCCGGACCGGCACGACGGGCAGCCACTTCTCCGGCGACCTGTTCCTCGCCTTCTCCACGGCGAACGAGTCGGCGCTGACCAGCACCTTCCCCGAGAAGGACGGCCCCGCGCCGTACGAGACGCTGCGGTTCGTGCCCTGGGGCCGGATCGACCCCTTCTGCACGGCGGTGGTGGAGGCGGTCGAGGAGGCCGTCCTGAACGCGCTCACCGCCGCCCGGTCGACGACGGGCCGGGCCGGGCACCACGTGCCGGCGCTCCCCCTGGAGCTGCTTCGACGGTGACGGTGACGGAGTGCAGCCCGGTGGCACCGTCGGGCATGGTCCCGGCCCGCCGCTCGGTCTGCGCGGCGCCGGTGCCGTCGGTGGCCCGGGCGGTCAGGGTGTGCCGCCCGGGCTCCGCGCGCCAGCGGTACACCCACTCGCGCCAGATGTCGCGGCTGTCCTGGGCGCCCAGCTCGGCGTCCTCCCAAGGTCCGTCGTCGACGCGCACCTGGACGCGCGCGATGCCCCGGTGCTGGGCCCAGGCGACCCCGGCGACGGCGACCGTGCCCGCCTTCGGGCGGCCGAGGTCCTTCGGGGTGTCGATCCGGGACTGGGTCTTGACCGGGGCCTGGGCGGACCAGCCGCGCGGCACCCAGTAGGCGTCGTACGCGGCGAAGGTGGTCAGCTCCAGGGAGGAGATCCACTTGCAGGCGGAGACGTAGCCGTACAGGCCGGGGACGAGCATCCGCACGGGGAAGCCGTGGGCGAAGGGCAGCGGCTCGCCGTTCATGCCGAAGGCGAGCAGCGCGTCCCGGCCGTCCATGACGGTCTCCACGGGGCTGCCGATGGTCATGCCGTCCACGGAGCGGGCGACCAGCTGGTCGGCGGGCCCGCCGGCCGAGGGCGGGCGCACCCCGGCCTCCCGCAGCAGGTCCGCGAGGCGGACGCCCAGCCAGCGGGCGTTGCCGACGTAGGGCCCGCCGACCTCGTTGGAGACGCAGTTGAGGGTGATGTCCCGCTCGACGACCTCGCGGCGGAACAGGTCCCGCAGGGTGACGGTGAGCTCGCGGGCCACGCCCTGGCCGTGGATGCGCAGGGTCCAGCGGTCGGCGTCGATCCGGGGCACGACGAGGGCGGTGTCGACCCGGTAGAAGTCGCGGTTGGGCGTGACGAAGGCGCTGATCCCGTCGACGGGGAGCTGCGCGCCGGGCGGCACGGCGGGGGCGGGCGAGGCGGGCCGGGGCAGCCGCAGGGCGTTGCGGGAGGCGGTGGCGTTCGTGGACCGGTCGGCGCCGGCCGACCGGGCGAGGAGGGTGGCGCCCAGCGCGCCCACGAAGGTGCCGGCCCCGGCGGCCAGGAAGCGGCGCCGGGCCTGCGCGGGGGCCGTCGTCGGCGTGCCGACGAGCCGCCGGATCAGGAACTGCAGGAGGGCCGCCGCGGTCGCCGCCCCGACGAGGGAGGGCAGGGCGTCCGTCCAGGACTCGGAGTCGGGGCGCGTGACGGCGGCGAGGGCGCCCACCACTCCGAGCACGCCGACCCCGGCGAGGGCGGCGGCGCGGTGGCGCGGGGCGAGGACGCCGAGGCCGGCCGCCAGGAGGACGAGCAGGAGCAGGACGCCCGTCTGGAGGACGGCTTTGTCGCTCTCGCCGAAGGTGCGGATGGCCCACTCCTTGACGCCCGCCGGGGTGTGGTCGACGACGACGCCGCCGACGGCGGGGACGGGTGCCGCCTCCGGGCGGACGGCGACCGTGACGAGCGCGGCGACGGCGAGCCCGCCGAAGCCGGCGAGGAGCCCGCCGAGGGCGGCGAGCAGGCGGTCGGCGCGGGCCTGGGCGCGGGCCGGCCCCGGGGATGCGGGCGTGAAGGTCATGTCCTGGGTTTCGGCAGACCGCCGCCCGGGGGTGAGCCCCGGTGCGCGGTGCGGTCGTCCTCGGCCGCCGGCCGTCAGGGCGGCCCCGGCCGGCCCGGCTCCCCCGGGGCCGCCAGGTCCTGGACCGCGTCGGCGCCGACCACCGCGCCGGTGGAGCGCTTGCCGCGGCGCAGGCGGCGTTCCAGCCACGAGGCGAAGGTGGTGAGGGCGAAGTTGAGGACGACGAAGACGACGGCGACCACGGTGAAGGAGGCGATCGTGTTCGCCCCGTAGTTGGCGCTCATCGGGCGGACGGAGGCGAGGAGTTCGGAGAAGCCGAGCATGGCCCCGCCGAGCGCCGTGTCCTTGACGATCACGACGAGCTGGCTGACCAGGGCGGGCAGCATGGCCGTCACCGCCTGCGGCAGCAGCACGTACGCCATCGTCTGGCCCTTGCGCATCCCGATCGCCTCGGCCGCGTCGGTCTGGCCGGCGGGCAGCGCGAGGATCCCGGCGCGGACGACCTCGGCGAGCACGGAGGCGTTGTAGAGGACGAGCCCGGTGACGACGGCGTACAGGGGACGGCTCTCGGGGCCGATGTCCGTGAACTCGGCGTAGGCGGCGTTGGCGAAGAGCATGAGGATCAGGACGGGGATGGCGCGGAAGAACTCCACCACCGTGCCTGCCGAGGCGCGCACCCAGCGGTGGTCGGAGAGCCGGGCGATGCCGAAGAGCGCGCCGAGGGGCAGGGCGATGCCCATGGCGAGGGCGGCCGCGACGACGGTGTTCCTCAGGGCCGGGAGGAGGTAGGTGTGCCAGACCCGGGGGTCCGTGAAGAACGGCGCCCACTTGGCCCACGCGAGCTGGTTCTTGTCGGCGAGGCTCGCCACCACCCACCAGAGCACACCGCCGACGGCGAGGACGAAGAGCAGGGTGGAGAGGAGGTTGCGGCGCCGGGCGCGCGGCCCGGGGACGTCGTAGAGGAGGGTGGCCGGCTCCCGCGGCCCCTTCGGCTCCCTCATCGCTTCACCGCGACCTTCTTGGCGATCCAGCCGAGGAGGAGCCCGGTGGGCAGCGTGAGGCAGAGGAAGCCGACCGCGAACACGGCCGAGACCAGCAGCAGCTGGGCCTCGTTCTCGATCATCTCCCGCATCAGCAGGGCGGCTTCGGCGACGCCGATGGCGGCGGCCACGGTGGTGTTCTTGGTGAGGGCGATCAGGACGTTGGCGAGGGGGCCGACGACCGAGCGGAAGGCCTGCGGCAGCACGACGATCCGCAGGGTCTGGGTGAAGCTCAGCCCGAGCGCGCGGGCTGCCTCGACCTGGCCGAGGGGGACGGTGTTGATGCCGGAGCGCAGCGCCTCGCAGACGAAGGCGGAGGTGTAGGCGGTGAGGCCGAGGACGGCCAGCCGGAAGTTGACGGTGGTGAAGTCCTCGGCGCCCAGGCTGACCCCGAGGGTCTGGAAGAGGCCGAGCGAGGTGAAGACGATGATGACGGTGAGGGGGATGTTGCGGACGATGTTGACGTAGACGGTGCCGAATCCCCGCATCAGGGGGACGGGGCCGACCCGCATGGCGGCCAGCAGCGTCCCCCAGACCAGGGAGCCGATCGCCGAGTAGACGGTCAGCTGGACGGTCGTCCAGAAGGCTCCCAGCAGGTCGTAGCCTTCGAGGAAGTCGAACACGACGGCCCGCTCACTGGACGACCACACCGATCTTCGGCGCGGGTTCGGCCTGGTAGCCGGCGGGCCCGAAGTTCTTCTGCACGGCGGCGGCCCAGGACCCGTCGGCCACCATCTTCTCCAGTGCCGTGTTGATCTGCGCCTTGAGCTCGCTGCCCTTCTGGACGCCGATGCCGTAGTTCTCGTTGCTGAGCTCGAAGCCGCCCAGCTTGAACTTGCCCTTGAACTCGGGCTGCGCGGCGTATCCGGCGAGGATCGAGTCGTCGGTGGTGATCGCGTCGATGACGCCGTTCTCCAGGCCGGTCAGGCACTCGGAGTAGCCGCCGTACTCCTGGAGCTGGGCGTCCGGGGCGATCTTCGTCTTGACGTTCTGCGCGGAGGTGGAGCCGGTCACCGAGCAGAGCTTCTTGTTGTTCAGGTCCGAGGGCTTGGTGATCGAGTCGTCGTCGGCACGGATCAGCACGTCCTGGTGGGCGAGGAGGTAGGGGCCCGCGAAGTCGACCTTCTCGGCCCGCTTGGGGGTGATCGAGTAGGAGGCGGCGATGAAGTCCACGTCGCCGCGCTGCAGCAGCGACTCGCGGTCGGCGCTCTTGGCCTCCTTCCAGACGATGTCCTTCGGGTCGTGGCCGAGCTGCTTCGCGATGTACGTGGCGACGTCGACGTCGAAGCCGGTGTAGGTGCCGTCCGGGGTCTTCAGGCCGATGCCGGGCTGGTCGAACTTGATGCCGACGGTGATCTTCCCGTCGTCCCGGTGGCCGGCCGCCCCTCCGGAGGCGTACGCGGTCCCGGTGAAGGAGAGGACGACCGCGGCGGCCGCGGCGATGGTGAGCCTTCGGGTCCTGAGCGGATTCATGGTCATCACCCCACGGTGAACGGTGATACGGACGGGTGTGCGGGTCAGTGGTGGAGGATCTTCGACAGGAAGTCCCTGGCCCGTTCGCTGCGCGGGTTGCCGAAGAACTCCTCGGGCGTGGCCTGTTCGACGATCCGGCCGTCGGCCATGAACACCACGCGGTCGGCCGCGGACCGGGCGAACCCCATCTCGTGGGTGACGACCACCATCGTCATGCCGTCCCGGGCCAGCTGCTGCATCACCTCCAGGACCTCGTTGATCATCTCCGGGTCGAGCGCCGAGGTCGGCTCGTCGAACAACATCACCTTCGGGTCCATGGCGAGCGCGCGGGCGATGGCCACCCGCTGCTGCTGGCCGCCGGAGAGCTGCGCCGGGTACTTGTCCGCCTGGGTGGCGACCCCGACCCGCTCCAGGAGCGTGCGGGCCCGCCGCTCGGCCGTCTTCCGGTCCTTCTTGCGGACCTTGATCTGGCCGAGGGTGACGTTGTCGAGCACCGTCTTGTGCGCGAAGAGGTTGAAGGACTGGAAGACCATGCCGACGTCGGCGCGGAGGGCGGCCAGCTCGCGCCCCTCGGCGGGCAGCGGGCGGCCGTCGACGACGATCCTGCCGGAGTCGATGGTCTCCAGGCGGTTGACGGCCCGGCAGAGCGTGGACTTGCCGGAGCCGGAAGGGCCGATGACGACCACGACCTCGCCGCGGTGGATGGTGAGGTCGATGGACCGGAGCACATGGAGCGCCCCGAAGTGCTTGTCCACGTCTTCGAGTACGACGAGTGCGTCACCGCCGTCCGGGACGGGCATGGCACCCTCCTGGTCACCGCCCCCGTCTGCCGCTCCCTCCTCAGGTTCATGCTCCGCCCTCCGCCGGGCGGGCGCACGCCGGAGCGGTGTCCCGTCATGCGGGACGGGCGGGGAAAGGCCTTGCCCCGGGCCGCCCCGGATTGCTTGGATCTTGACCGTTCCGGGCGGGCCCGCGCTCCGGCCGGTGCCCCCGCGAGCCCGCCGCAAGCCCGCCGCACGGCCCAGAGAGGCGATCCACGGTGACGTACACGAGACCGGACGACATCCCGCCCGTACCGGAGCACCTGCGCGCCGAGGGCGCCGTGCTCACGGACTCGCTGATCCCGCTGGTGAACCAGTTCCGGGCCCGGCAGGCCGCGGACGGGACGGTGCCCCGGCCGGACGGCGCCGACCGCGCCCTGCTGCGGCGGATCCGCGACGAGGGCGCCGCCTGGTGCCGGCGGCACGCGCTGGACGGCCAGGCCGCCGCCCTGGAGGCCGACGTCGACGGCTGGCTGGCGGCCGGGCTCGACACCCGGCCCGCGTTCGGGCGCTCCGCGGACGCCGTCCCGCGGCCCGCCGCCGGCGAGACGGTGTTCCTGCTGGCGCCGGCCCGGGACGCGGGCGGCGCGCCTCCGGCGGGCGACCGGCTGGACTGCCTCTTCGCGCTGCGCGCCCCGGACGGCTTCTCCGTGCTGGTCACGGTGGCCGGCAGCGAGGGCTTCGCGGCCGGGGCCCGGCCGGAGCCCTTCGCCGAGCCCGCCCGGCGGGGGGCCGCCGCCTCGTGACGGCTCCTCGGGTTCCGCGCGCTCCTGGAGCGCGCGGTCCGCGCCGAGCACGCCGGGGCGGAGGCGGAGTGACGCCCGCGCGGGGTCCGGGCCCACCGGCACGGACCCCGCGCGGGGCGGGCGTGGGTCAGCCTGTGGTCTCGCGGGCCGCGACCTCGATGAGGTCGACGACCGCGCCGGGCTGGGAGGCCAGGGAGGCGTGGCTCGCGTCGAGCTCGATCGTCTTGACCGGGTTCATCCGCGCGGCCATGCGGCGCTCGTTGTCCGGGTGGATCATCCGGTCCTGGGCGGAGACCTGGTACCAGCAGGGTTTCTTGCGCCAGGCCGGTGCCGTCACGTTGTCGCCGAAGGTGGAGCCGAGCGGGGCCTTCTGCGTGACGGCCATGACGAGGGCCTCGTCGGCGTCGAGGTCCTGACAGAAGCTCTCGTGGAACGTGTCCTGCTTGATCCAGAGGTAGCCGTCGGAGTCCGGGGCGATGTTCTCGAACGCGGCCGGCGGATGCTCCTGGGTGATCTGCCCGGGGCTCTCGCCCGCGTCGGGGGCGAAGGCCGCGATGTAGACCAGGGCCTGGACGTTCGGCAGGTCCCCCGCCTCGGAGATGACGGCGCCGCCGTAGGAGTGGCCGACGAGGACCACCGGTCCCGCCGCCTGCCGGATCATCTTGCGGGTGCGCTCGGCGTCGTCGGCGAGCGAGGTCAGCGGGTTCTCGACGGCGTGCAGGTCGCCGAAGCCGCGCCGGTGCAGTTCGGTGATGACGTGCGACCAGTGGGCGGCTCCGCCCCAGAATCCGTGGACCAGGACGATCGAGGGCTTGTCTGCCATGAGAGGCACCGTTCTACGTGGGGGTCCCCCCGGGACTCCCACGCTAGGCGGAAGGTGACCGGGCCGCCACCGACCGTGCGCACCGGGCCCGACGCCGTTCCCCGTGGTGCCCGAGGGGCGTGAGGGACTGTACGGCGTCCGTGTGACGGACCGCGTGCGGCGACTGCGTACCGTGCGCGGGCGACGGACACTGGAGGCGGACGCACCGCCGCCGGTCCGAGGAGGTCTGCCATGAGCACCGCCGCACCCAAGGTCAGCACCCTGCCACCCGAGCACCGGGAACGGCTCATGGCCTTCGCCGAGGACGTGTACTTCGAGTCGGGGCACCGGCTCTTCGAGGAGCAGGACCACGCCGACCGGTTCTGGATCGTCAAGACGGGCGCGGTCACCCTCGACGCCAAGGTGCCCGGGCGCGGCTCGCCGGTGATCGAGACGCTGCGGCACGGCGAACTGGTCGGCCTGTCCTGGCTGTTCCCGCCCTACCTGTGCCAGTCGGGCGCCGAGGCGATGACCCCGGTCCGGGCCCACGAGTTCGACGCCACGGCCGTGCGGTCGATGTGCCGCACGGACGCGGAGTTCGGCGCCTCGGTGACGTACTGGGTGGGCCGGATCCTGGCCCACCGGCTCCATGTGACCCGGGTCAGGCTGCTGGACCTGTACGCGCCGCACGGAAGCGGCATCCTGGCGTGACGGGACCGCCCGCCGGACGCCCGGCCGTCAGGCGCGGTCGAGCTCCCGCACGTACCAGTCGAGGACGGTGCCGTCCCGGTGGCTGATCTGGCCCCGCCGGAGGAACCCGGCGCGCCGCGCGACCGCCGCCGCGGCCGGGTGGCCGGCGGGCGTCTGGATCACCGCGCGGCGGGCGCCCGCGCAGCGGGCGTGGGCGCAGGCCAGCAGCACGGCGCGGGTGGCGAAGCCCCGGCCGCGGGCCTCGGGGCGGAGTTCGTAGGTCACGTCCACGTCGCCGTGGGCGAGTCCGGTGGCGGCGAACCGCAGGCCGACGCGCCCCACGCACCGCCCGGCCCGGATCCCGAAGGAACGGACCGGGTCGCGCGCCCCGGCCTCCGCGGCGGCGGGGGGCGGCAGCAGGGTGACGACCCCGTCGGAGAGCTGGGCGGCTCCGGACGGCTCTGCAGGCATCTGTTCACACACTCCAGCGATCCTTTCGCCTCTCCGCCGCCACCACAATCGGTATCCGGCCGGACCCGGGGTGGCCTGCCGGGACGTCACCCGAACGGGCCTGTGCGTGTACGAGGGACTTCGGGGTACGAGGCTGGGATCGAGACATGGGGAGGAAGCGGTGAGTGAATCCGGTACGGGGTCGGGGGCGCGGGCGTCACGGCCCCGGGAGCGCCTGCTCGCGCGCTGCGCGCTGCTGGCGGCGGTGGCCGCGGTCGTGGCGCTGTTCGTCCCGTTCGGGAGCGGCGGGCTGCTGATCGTCGTGAGCGGGCTGCTGGGGCTCGTCCTGTGCGCCTCCGGCACCTGGTGGTTCCTGGCCCACCGCGGTCCCGTGCGGTTCCTCGGCGCGCTGCTCGCCGCCGGGGCGCCGGTCGGCCTGCTCGTCCTCTACATCCAGGGCGGGCTGTGGCCGACCGCGCTGCTCTCGCTCGGCCTGTGGCTGGTGGCCCTGCTCTGTGCGCGGGCGGCGCTGCCGCGGCCGCGCCGGCACCGCCCCGCCGCGCCCGCGGCGCGCCCGCTGCGGCCGGTGCTCCTGATGAACCCGAAGTCGGGCGGCGGCAAGGTCGAGCGCTTCGGCCTGGTGGAGCGGGCCGAGGCGCTCGGTGCGCGGGTGGTGCTGCTGGGCCCGCCGGACGGGGGCGGGCAGGCCGACGTCGAGGCGCTCGCCCGGCAGGCCGTCGCGGACGGGGCCGACCTGCTCGGGGTGGCGGGCGGCGACGGCACCCAGGCGCTGGTGGCGGCGGTCGCCGCCGAGCACGACCTGCCCTTCCTGGTGATCAGCGCCGGGACCCGCAACCACTTCGCGATGGACCTCGGCCTGGACCGCACCGACCCGGCCCGCTGCCTGGACGCCCTGACGGACGGCGAGGAGCTGCGGGTGGACCTCGGCGAGGTCGCGGGGCGCCCGTTCGTGAACACGGTCTCCTTCGGGGTGTACGCGGACGTCGTGCAGCGACCGGAGTACCGCGACGCGAAGGCGGGGACGGCGCTCAACGCGATGCCCGAGCTGCTGGCCGGCGGCGAGGGCGGCGGGCGGCTCGACGCCGAGGCCGACGGCACCACGCTCCGAGCCCAGCAGGCGCTGCTCGTCAGCAACAACCCGTACGTCTCGCCCGACCCGCTCGGCGGCGGCCGGCGGCCCCGGCTGGACCGGGGCGAGCTGGGCGTCATCGGGGTCCGGGTGGAGGGCGCGGCACAGGCCGCCGACCTCGCCGTCCGGGGCTCGCAGTCGGCCGGCCTGAACGTGCTGACCGCGCGCCGGGTCGAGGTCACCGCCGAGGGCGACACGCTCCCGGTGGCCGTCGACGGCGAGGCGCTGACCCTGGAGACCCCCGTCCTGTGCACCCTGCGGCCGCGCGCCCTGCGCGTCCTCGTCCCGCGCGACCGCCCCGGAACCACCCCGCCCCCGGCCCCGCTGAACTGGAGCCGGATCGTCGTCCTGGCCTTCGGCCCCCGAGGAGAGAACCATGCCCGAGCCCAGCAACGAGCCGCCGAACGACTCTCCGGCGGAGCGGTCGGCTGACGCCGTCGCCGCCGCCCGGAGGTCCGGGTCCGGCCCGCGCGCCGTGCTCGCCGATCTGCGGGCGGTGGACGGCGCCCTGTACGCGGCGGTCGCCGCCACGCCCACCCCGGCCCTGGACCGGGGGCTGCGGCGGCTGTCGCACGCCGCCGACCACTCCAAGATCTCCTTCACCGTGGCGGCCGGCCTCGCCCTCGCCGGGGGCCGCCGGGCCCGGACCGCCGCCCTGGTGGGGGTCGGCGCCATCGCGGTGGCCTCGGCGTCGGCGAACCTGCTCGGCAAACGGCTGGTCCGCCGCCGGCGGCCCGACCGGGAGGCGGCCCGGGTGACGGTGGCCCGCCATGTGCCGATGCCGAGCTCGGCCTCGTTCCCGTCCGGGCACACCGCCTCCGCGGTCGCGTTCGCCACGGCGGTGGGCGTGGTCCTGCCGCCGGCGTCGGTCCCGCTCAGCCTGCTGGCCTGGGCGGTCGGGTACTCGCGCGTCCACACGGGTGTCCACTACCCGGGTGACGTGGCCGGCGGTGCGCTGCTGGGTGTGGCCAGTGCCGGCGTGTCGCTGGCCGGTGCGCGTGCGTGGGCCCGACGCGCGGAGATTCACTGATTGCCGAATTTCGCAATTAACGTGAACGTGAGCCGCCGACTTACCATCGCGGGGTGAACGAGACGCTTCCCCCCTGCCCCCGCTGCGCCGGCGCCTACACCTACGCGATGGGCGCGCTCCTGGTGTGCCCGGAGTGCGGCCACGAGTGGTCGGCCGCCGCCGACCCCTCCGCCGGCGGCGCGACCGGGGAGCGGGTGGTGAAGGACGCCGTCGGCAACGTGCTCGCCGACGGCGACACGGTGACCGTGGTCAAGTCCCTCAAGGTCAAGGGCAGCCCGAGCGGCATCAAGGCCGGCACCAAGGTCCGCAACATCCGCCTGGTGGACGGGGTGGACGGGCACGACATCGACTGCAAGGTCGACGGCTTCGGCCCGATGCAGCTCAGGTCGAGCGTCGTGAAGAAGGCCTGACCCGCGGGAACAAAGCGCGTCCGCGCGGGACTTGGAACGGTCATGACGACCCCACGTTTCGATGCCCGCGAACTGCTCGCGAAGAGCCGGCTCGGCGTCCTCGCCACGATCAAGGCCGACGGCCGCCCCCAGCTCTCCCCCGTCATGCCCTTCTACGACCCCGCCACGGACACGCTGTACGTGTCGATGACCGAGGGCCGCGCCAAGACGGCGAACCTGCGCCGCGACCCGCGCGCGGCCCTGGAGGTGACCAGCGCCGACGGCTGGTCCTGGGCGACCGCCGAGGGCACGGTGACGCTCACCGGGCCCGGCACCGACCCGTACGGGCCGGAGGTCGAGGCCCTGGTCGACTACTACCGGCTCGCCGCCGGTGAGCACCCCGACTGGGAGGAGTACCGGGCGGCGATGGTGGCCGACGGGCGGGTCCTGATGCGCATGCCCGTCGACCACGTGTACGGCCAGAGCGTGCGCTGACCCCGCGCCGGCCCTCAGCCCTTGCGGACCTGGCCGAGCCGCCCCGCGGGGCGCTCGACCGGCTCGTCGCGGGCCTCGGCCCACAGCGAGCGCACATGGCCGAGGTGGCGGTGCATGCAGGCCTCCGCGCCCTTCACGTCGCCGGCGATCATCAGGTCGAGCAGCTCGACGTGCTCCTCCGCCGAGGAGACCAGCTTGCCGGCCTCGTCGAGGCCGGTCAGCCCGTAGAGCCGGGAGCGCTTGCGCAGGTCGCCGACGGTCTCCACGAGCCGGTCGTTCCCGGCCAGGCCGAGCAGCGTGAGGTGGAAGAGGCGGTCCGCCTCCAGGTAGCCGATGAGGTTGTGCTCACGGGCGTTGGTCACGATCTCCTGCGCGAGCGGGCGCAGCGCCTCCAGCTGCTCGGGCGTGGCCAGTTCGGTGACCCGGCCGATCGTGGGGACCTCGATCAGCATGCGCAGCTCGGTGCACTGGTCGAGCTCGCGCTCGCTGACCTCGGTGATCCGGAAGCCCTTGTTGCGGACCGGCTCGACCAGGCCCTCCCGGGCGAGGTCGAGCATGGCCTCGCGCACCGGCGTGGCCGACACGCCGAGCTCGGCGGCGAGGCCGGGCGCCGAATAGACGCTTCCCGGCCGTAGTTCGCCCGCTATCAGGGCGGCCCTCAGCGCGTGACCGACCTGGTCACGCAGCCGTTCCTGGGCCTTGATGAGACTGTGCTGCTTCAGGTCACCCACGCGCTTCCTCCGAGAACTCGCAGGAGGACAGCGTACAATGTCACGTTTCCCCGGCCGACCCTCCGTCCTCCTCGGATCGGGCGGCCTCGTAGACGGCCACCGCGACGGCCAGGTCCTCCCAGGCCATGCCGACGCTCTTGAAGAGGCGCGGCGCCGCCGGATCCGCCGGGGCGCGCCCGGCGACCAGGTCGGCCAGCGTGCCGGCGATGTGCCCGGGCCCGATCGCGCCCTCGGCCTCGGGGATCAGCAGGTCCCCGGCCTCGCGCAGCGCCGCCGTCCGCGACTCGACGTACACCTCGGACCGCCGGACCAGCGCGGTGTCGGTCTCGCGGGCGTCCGGCTCGTGCGAGCCGACCGCCACGACGGTGGCCCCCGGCCGCACCAGTCGTCCGTCGAAGAGCGGTTCGCGGGCCGTGGTGCAGCAGACGACCAGGTCCGCCTCCGCCACCTCCTCCGCCGTGCCCGTACGGACCTTCGGCACGCCCAGCTCCTCGGCGTACGCGGCCAGCCGCCGGGCCCCCTCCGGGTTGCGGGCGACGACCACCGCCTCGGCGAGCTCCCGCACCGCGAGCAGCGCGTCGAGGTGCGCGTACGCCTGCGGACCCGAGCCGAACAGCACCAGGCTCAGCGGGCGGTCCGCCGGGGCCAGGTGACGGACCGCCAGGGCGGAGACCGCCGGGGTGCGCAGCGAGGTGAGCGCGATGCCGTCGAGCAGCGCGACCGGGAGCAGCGTGGCGCCGTCCAGGAGCAGATAGCCGCCGGTGATCCGGGGCAGCCCGAGGGCCGGGTTGCCGGGGGCGATCCCGACGACCTTCACCCCGGCCCAGGCGCCCGACGCGGCGGGCATCAGCAGCACCTCTCCGGCGGGCACCGGCGTCGAGGTGCGCTGCGGGCCGGTCTCCGGGTCGAGGCCCTCGCGCAGCGCGTCCGCCAGCGCCTCGACCGCGGGCGCCCGGCGACGCCAGCCGGGCCACGGCCCCGGCGTCGAGCCAGAGCGGGGCCCCGGGGCCCCGCGGGGTGGCCGTCACAGGGCGAACCCCGAGCCGAGGGCGTCGTAGGGGTCGAGCGTGAACAGGTGCTCGCCCGTGCGGTGCGCGCTGCCCGTCACGGTGGTCACCAGGCCCTCCGGGCCCGCCCCTCCCGGCGCGAGCCGGCCCGTGAACACCGTGCCCACGACGGATTCGTGGGTCAGCGTGTCGTCCTCCTTCAGGCGCCCCTCGTCGGCGAGGAGGGCGAGCCGGGCGGAGGTGCCGGAGCCGCAGGGCGAGCGGTCGATCTGGCCGTCGGCGAAGACGGTGACGTTCCGCTGGCGCGGTCCGGCCGGGGTGTCGGGGAGGTCCTCGTACAGGATCACTCCGTACACCCCGGACAGCAGCGGCCGGCCCGGGTGGCGGGTCGCCGGGTGGCCGGCCAGCGCGACCCGGATCTCCCGGCCCGCGGCCACCAGTCCGGGCAGGTCGGCGCGGTCCACGCGCAGGCCGAACGCGGAGGCGGGGACCGAGGCGTAGCAGGCGCCGGCGTGCGCGAGGTCGACCTCGACCGTGCCCAGGCTCGTGGCGACCGGGACCGCCCGGCCGGTCACGCGGGCCGGGACGTTGCGGAAGGTGACGCCGGTGGTGCGGCCTCCCGCGCGGTGCACGGTCGCGGCGACCCGCCCTGACGGGACGTCGATCCGCACCTCGACGTCCCGTCCGTCCTCGGGGACGGCGACCCGGCCGGAGTCCACGGCCCAGGCGCCGAGCGCCATCGTGCCGTGGCCGCAGGCCGTCGAGTAGCCGTCCTTGTGCCAGAACAGGACGCCCAGGTGCGCCCCGTCGTCGTCCGGGGGCACGACGAAGCCGCCGTACATGCCCGCGTGGCCGCGCGGCTCCCGGACGAGCAGCCGGCGCAGGCCGTCCAGCGGGCCCGGGCGCGGCGCGGTGCCGTCGCCGCCCGGGCCGAGGAGGGTGGCCCGGCGCTCGGCGACGGTGTCGCCGGGCAGCGGCGGCAGGCCGGCGGCGGCCAGGTCGACGATCCGGAAGGGTTCGCCGGCCGTGTGGTAGTCGGTGGTCCGCACCTCCGTGGAGCTCACAGCAGGAATCCCGCCGGGAAGGGGTCGGTCGGGTCGAGGAAGTACTGGCCCGTGCCGGTGATCCAGGCCCGGCCGGTGACCGTGGGCACGATCGCCGGGAGGCCCCCGACCGTGGTCTCGCCCACGATCCGGCCGGTGAACTCGGTCCCCGATGAAGGACTCGTTGACGAAGTCCTGGTCCGGGCCGAGGAGTCCGCGCGCGTGCAGCTGGGCCATCCGCGCGCTGGTGCCCGTCCCGCACGGGGAGCGGTCGAACCAGCCGGGGTGGATCGCCATGGCGTGCCGCGAACGGCGCCCGTCCGAGCCGGGGGCGGCCAGGTAGACGTGCTTCACGCCGCCCTGGTGCGGGTCCTCCGGGTGGACCGGGCGGTCCGGGCCCGCGTTGATCGCGTCCATGAGGGACAGCCCGAAGGCGAGCAGGTCCTCCTTGCGGGCCCGGTCGAAGGGCAGCCCGATGGAGTCGAGCTCCACGAAGGCGTAGAAGTTGCCGCCGTACGCGAGGTCGTAGGTGACCGTGCCGAAGCCGGGGACCTCGGTCTTGAGGTCCAGGCCCGCGCTGAAGGCGGGGACGTTGGTGAGGGTGACGGAGCGGGCGGCGCCGTCCTCCACCTTCACGTCCACGCTGACCAGCCCGGCCGGCGTGTCCAGCCGGACCGTCGTCACCGGCTCGCTGACCGGGACCATGCCGGTCTCCACCAGGACCGTGGCGACGCCGATGGTGCCGTGGCCGCACATCGGGAGCAGGCCGGACACCTCGATGAACAGGACCCCGTAGTTTTTTTTTTTCGGGTTTTTTTTCCCTTGCTCGTCGGGGAGGCGTCGGCCGGCGCCCGATTGGTCCATGGCCGACGCCTCATCGCGCGAGTGTGTTCTCAAGACGCAGGATACGACATCGAGCAGGTCCGTGAGCAACGCGTTTTTCTTTGAGGTTCCAGGCCGCTTCGAGCGAACGTGTTCGGACGCGCTTCTCGGCCATGTGGGAGCAGGGATCATCCAGTACCCCTCCCCCCCGCCCGTGATCACGCGGGTCGGCATCGCCCACTCGTTATTGCACCCGATGTTGACCCGCGTGGGTAGACGTGACTGGTTTGCGCATGGTTCCCATTCCGGCTCGGCTTGCGTCGGCGTAGGATCGCTGCCGGCCGGGACGGCGTGCTTTCAGTGGTTCGGCCGTCGCCTATGGGCCTTTAAGGGGAGGCAGATTCGTAAGGAAGGAAAGCCACAGCCCGAGAGAAAGAACACGCGTCTGTTTCGGCTGAAGCAGGAGGGCGTCGTTGTTTATTGAGAAGAAGGGTTGATGGAAGGCCTCCCCTTTTGTAGGTTTTGTAAATATCGATAAGCAATTTGCTTATGGACATGAATCATCCCCTCCGAACTTATCAGGATTTAATTTTGATGATACCCCTAGTAATAAGCCAGGTCTTCCCAGGAATCTGACTTGACCTCTTATCCTTTTCTTCGTGGAACTTCGCCAGCCTAATTAGGGAATAGACCATCTTCTTGGTTTCCCCCCTTTTCTTCCCTTTCCTCTTTTCTCCTCCCCATTTTTTATAGTATTTTCCCGATGGGCGTAATGGTGCCTATCCTCGAATACCGAGGCATCACGAGTCCTCTCTTTTCCCAGGCCAGGCCCCCCCCCGGTTCCACAGCTCCCGGAGCAGAGTATGCGGTTGGAACGCCACTGTTTTCCTTGGGGTTTCAGACACACGGGCCTCCGCTTCCCATCACCCCAGCCCACCTCCACCCCCCGGCAATCCCCGGCACCTACCCCCTCACACCTCCCCCACCCCCGCCCCCGCCCCCGGCCCAGCTCCAGGAGCACGTCTTCGCAGCGCCCCCCCCCCCCCCTCCGTCCTATCCATCCATTAGCATTCGCTGTAGATGTTTCTCCAGAGTTCGCGACTTGATCGTTCAGGCCGATCTAGTACGCGGCCCTGGCCGATTAATGCTCGACTCGTCCCCTCCCCCTGAACCTCCCCCTTCACCGAAAAGTATTTTGGACTGCTCGTCTCGGACCGTTTTGCAGCCAACTTTGCGTTAGAGCCACCGTTGCGATGGGCCGTATAGGCTAGACCACCTTTGGTGTAGATCGGTGTTGCGTTGTAAGAAACAGGGGATCACACCGGCTAGTAGTGCCCACACCCATTCACAGCACGTGAACAGTCCTTCCCTCTCCTCCCCCCCCCATTTTACCCCTACCCCAACATCCCACCCCACTCAAGCTCGTTGCGAACGGAATATATAGTCCGTGAGATTGCCCGGAACCCCATATACGGACCACCAGTCATTCTCACTGATCGCCCCCCTCCCTCCACACCCACCCTCTTTTCCCACTCCCCCGAATGGCCCTCCCCCCACCCTATGACAAGCAGCCGACCCTCCCCCGCCTTCCTATCCCCTTCCCTCCCGCCAACCGGAGACCCATCCTAGTACACGCACGCCGCCCCTGCTCCGCCCAGCCACGGCCACTCCCCAGCTCGACCCCCTCCCCCCCCCTGAGCTCGCCCCCCCGCCCCCCCCTCCTCCCTGTGTACGTACGCACCCCTTCTCCTTGTCACACCTGGCCGCACCATCCATATTGACTCACCGCCGCATAAAACACGTCTTGGATAATCAGCTGTATGAAGGCCTTTTGTTGTGCACTAGAAGGCACTGCTCTTGTGCCGGACGATCCCCCCCTTCGTATTTACCCTCACCCTCTCTCGGAGACACTCCCGCCCACTCCACGCCTCCTCCAGCTCCTCCGATTCCCCCTCCCCTCTCCTCACTTTCCCCTAGCCTATCCCCTCCCCTCTTTTTCAGTGTCGCCCCTCTCTGTACACCCCTCGCGACACTCCCTCTTCGGTTACGCGCCCAGCGAGACGTGTTTGGGCGCGACACGCACCACCGTCGCAGACGTTTGGCGATAATTGCCTTACACGCTGGAACCTTAATCCCCACGTCATTCCTCCGCGTTCGCGATTCCCCCCCCCCTTTCCGTTTCTTTTTTTTTTAGGCGTTCCGTTAGTCGATCCCCGGATCTGGGTCCTAGCGACCTTGCCCCCCCCAGTGCGGCAGCGGCTCCGCCCGGCCTCCGTCCGCCGCAACACCATGCACTGCCCGCCTGCCCAGGCATCGCTCGGGCCCGCTTTTTACGCCCCCTTCTGCCCCCCCTTGTCATCACGCCCCCCGCTCCACCTTCCGCGCTCCCTTCGCCTTCCCCATCCCCCCCCGCCTCTCTCTAGCGGTGGGTCCGGCAGCGCGTGCCGGTCTCCCTGGTGCTTTTTGTCCGGGCCCAACAGCGTTAATCTTTTTCCGATGTACGTGCCCTGTGAACCATTCACCCCCCCCCCCCCCCCCTTACGCAACGCGCGCCTTGTGGCCGGCCGGCCTACATCGAGGGCGCTGTCTTTTCTTGGCCGCGTGCTGATTAGGCGCGGCGTCCGAAGGGAGTCCGCGACGATGGCGGGAGCGGGGACCGGGCACGCGCGGGGGCCTTGCGGTTCCCGGCGGTCGCGGACCGTAACGACCTAGGGCCGCCCACCGCCTGGCCGTCAAATGCGGCCCTGGCACCAGCCCATGCCGGCACGGGTCAGCAGCTTGACCGTACGCGCGTCGCGGGCTGCCCAGCTCGTCCGTCGCCTCCTCGGATCTCCGGCCGTCCTTCCGCCCACCTCCTCGCAAGCGGAGAGTCCGTCCGTCCCGTCGGAGCCACGGATCGTCAGCCCCGCGCCGGGGCGGGTGGGCGACGGCCATCGCTGTCCGCGAAGGTAGGCGCGCCAGACGGGTGCGGCGGCGGCGGTATGGCGGTTCGCCGCCTCCGCCTCCCCTTGGGTCCCGCCCACGGCTGGACGCGATCGCGGTGTCCCCTTCGTGCCCCGCCATCGTTCGACTGTCGCGACACGAGCGCCAGTGTGGGGGCTTCCCCCTGTATGTGTCACGCACACAGCTATTCACGCCGGCCTCACCCCCCGATCCAGCAAGCGCACCCACGGGACCGAGGTTGCGCTGTCCCGGGAGACCTACAGCGCAACTCCGTTCAGTACGCTGCTGCACGCTCCCTCACGCCGCACGTCCCACGCACCACACGCCTCGACGGATTTATAGGTGGGACAGTTCGGCGCACACACGCGCACACGTTGTGCCCACACCGCCAGCGCGGTGCGCCACGGCGATACGGCGGGCGCGTCCCCGGGAAGGGGAGCCAGTCGACGGTTCCAGGCGCGCCACCCGTAACAGAGCCTCGACCCGGTCGGTGCTTTGCGACTCCACCAAAGCGTGTGTCAGGCGTCACGATCCCGGGCGCACGTGGCTGCCACACGCCAGACGCGGCGTCCCCTCAGTCCTCCTATAGCGGGCGCCTCGAACAGCTTCGCCGGGTTTCCGCTAGGGAGAGTCGCGTGCTGAGGTGCGTAGCCCGCCCGTGTACTGCGGCCGACCTCCACCACCGCCGGGACGCGGGCGCCCGCTCGCCGGCGAGCGTCGACGCACCGCGCAGCAGCAGGGGGCCGCTGCCCGTCCACGTTGACGACGCGGGCGTCGCCTGGCTAGCCCAGCCCGACTCTTTCCAGCATCGGCAGGCTGCCCCGCCGGCGCCCACGGACGCCCCGGGGAGGTCCAGCCGGGGGAAGGAGTTGGCGTTTTTCGTTTAAGCAGCCCGTGCGACAGACAGGACCAGCGCACCTTCCCCTCGAGAGTGGACAGTGCCGTCGGGCATGCTCGTCTGTTAGTGTTGCGCTTGTCGGCAGTGGTCCCACGTCCCTCGTTGTTCGGCAGGGGACAGTCCACACCGTGGGGTGCTCAGTGGTGATGGTATCAAACCGTGGCGGGACTTGTGCGCGCCGACGACGCATGCGGGGAACGCGAAGAGAAGGTATACAGTCACGGTGGCGGCAAGTTGGCCTGCGGGCGTTCCTGCGCCCAAACGTCCGGCTTTCGGGATTTGGCGGTACTTGGCAGCGCTGGTCGACGTCGGACAGCGTCATTATGCTTGTTTCATGTGAACTAACGGACAGGCCCCATTTCGAGGCACTGGCCTCTGTGGCCCCTTTTCCTCCGTTGTCACTTTGGCCTTCTCTCCCCGGTGGGCGAGCAACGAGGGGCCGCGCCGACTCGAGCGCACCTCTGACTGTGTCAGGCCAGCCAGTGACCTCGTTCATGCACAGTCCCCGTCCCCAGTTCCCTCCCTTTGCTCCCGCGTGCGTCGATGTGGTCACGCACGGGCTACCGCCTTCGGGACCCTAGTGCTTCACGCCTCAGCTTCCTGGGTGCCCCGTTGGTTGTGCCCTCGCCCCTTTTTTTTACTTTCTTCCCGACGGTGAAAGGCATGCTCGCCAAAGCAATCCTATGGCCGATTGATTCGACAGAACCCCACACATTCCCTTTTTTCCCTGGCCCCTGCGTCCGCTTTTATCTCCCGGTTCCGAGCCGTTTGGGTTCTGGGCGCCAAGGACAGGAGACCCCCATCCGCGCCGACCATCGAGGATTTCCCCGACGGCGACAGGTTGGGCCCTGCTTTTCCTTTCCCCCTGTGCGGGTCGATCTGCGTTCCCGGCGTGTTCCCGTTGGACCTGGTTTTTGGCTGCGCGCGCCTTTCCCGCCCCACCATTTGTGGTACGCTTTCCGTCTTCGTTTACTTCCTGCCTTTCTTTCGTTCGTTTCGGGTCATCTCCGTTTGGGCTCTTCTAAGTGTTGGCTAGCTTCCTACCGTCCGGCTGATGGTTGCGGCGGTTGTCATGGAGTCGCCCGGACTCCTTCTGTGTTCGATCCAGTTCCCTGTTAGCCGGCCTTGTCGTGTACGGCTGCCTGGTTCTCGGGTCTTCCCCTCGCCCTCCCCATTGCGGGCCTGTGTCCGGGCCCTTTCACCTTCCTTCCTTGTCCTGAGGTGCCTCGCCCGCGATCAGGGTATCCCGTCGACTCCCTTGGGGGCCACGGGCCTGCCTATGCCGCTGCCCTCGTCCCCCTGGCAGACTACGGTGCGTGCAGGCCCTGGGACCTCGGGTCCGTCTCCGCATGTGCCTCCGGCATTGTTTCGTTGGTTCGGGGATTTCCGGTAACCGGCGCTGGCATTAAGCCGTGGGACAAGTCTGCGCTGGACGCTCGAACACGAGGAAT
>NZ_BAAAXG010000021.1 GCF_039535475.1 Streptomyces showdoensis
GTGGAGTTACATGCGGCACGAGGGACCGGAGGTCGACCTGCCGTCCGGCGACGAGCCCGAAGACTTCCTGGGCGGCACGGCTGTACTGCCCAACGGCCGTGCCTGGGGCCTCGACGACGATTCCTGGCTGTTCCTCTGCCAGTTCGCCGACCGGGGCGAGGACGCGAAGGATCCTTTCTTTCTCAACTTTGGCTACGGCAGCGGATTCGTCTTCATCAGCTCCGACCACCGCGAAGGTCGCTTCCTGGGCGACTGCAGCTGACCAGTCCGGCACGGTCAGTGGGCGGACCAGAGGAAGATGCCGGCGACGTGGAGTCCGGCCAGGTAGATGGTCGCGGTCTTGTCGTAGCGGGTGGCGATGCCGCGCCACTGCTTCAGGCGGTTGGTTGGGTAGGCCGTGCGACGAGGTGCCTGCCATGTGCAGGCCCTTTTCCGCACGGCCCCCCTCCGAACCCGCCGTACGAGTTTCCCCGTAACGGGCTCTCCAGTGACCTATTCCGTGACGCTACCGGTTAACTTTCCCGAGTGGATCGTGTCATGGCAACCAGCGCAGACAACCAGAGTCTTGCGCCGTTTCTTCACCATGATCTGATGCCATTCGGTAGGCGGTTCCACCCTGTCAAGGTCAGCGAGTTTTCGGATGTGGTACACCCGCACGTCTTCCGACGTCCCGCATAGCTCGCACTTCCCCTTCAAGAGCCGGGTAATGAGCTCTTCTCTGGGGTGGGGGTTGGCCGCTTGACGGTCCGTTAGGACCGCTGCCTTCTGTCGCGTCAGTGAGATTCCGCCGAATCGTGCGACCAGTGGTTTCCTGCCTGTGCTGCGGAGGACCTTAGCTTCGAAGCATGCGCGCGGCCCATTCGGTGTCTCGATCTTGGCCTTGTAACGGGCCGCCATCTTGGAGACCGTCGAGCCATGCTTCGCTGCCAGTGTCTTGAGCAACGAGGTTTCCATGGCCCAACGCAGCCGATGCAGTCGGCATACGTTGCCGGCCAGGAGGTAGTACTGGACGATGCCCCGGTATTCGGCCCCGTAGACGTTGACGATGGTGTAGTCGTCGTCATTCAAGAGTTGGGGCCGGTGCGCGGGTTTTCCGCGCCTGAGGTATGGGGCTGCCTTGTTTCGGATCACCTTTGCTGGCACACGCAGAGCAATCGAACCGTTGGCCGTCCTGCGGCCTCGGGTTGCCTGCCTGTCGTTGTGTTGCACGGTGATCTCGTATCCGAGGAACGATGCCGCACCTTTACGGGCGTGGGTGATCAGTGTCTTCTCTGGTGATAATTCCAGCTTGAGGTCTTCACGAAGGAATACCGCGAGACGCCGTTTGATCTCCTCGGCCTCGGATCTCGGCCCGATGAACCCTAGAAGGGTGTCATCGGCGTATCGCACATAGCGTAGTCGCCGGAAGCCCGGATCGTTCGGATCCACGCTGGGGATACTGCGCTGCTGCTTGCGAAGTGACCGGACCTCGGCCCGGTCTCCGCGCCTGCGGGCGCGTGCGATCGCATTGACCACCTCCAGGTAGGCAGGGTTTCGCGCCCTGCTTCGCCCTCGGGTGTAGTGCGGAATCAGAACCTTCTCGACAAAGCTGTCCAGTCGGTGCAGGTAGATATTGGACAGCAGCGGAGAGAGTACTCCGCCTTGAGGTGCCCCGCTGAGCGTGGCTCCCCAGGTCCAGTCTTCCATGTACCCGGCCTCAAGCATGTTGCGCACGAGTCGAAGAAACCGGCCATCGTGGATTCTTTCTGCCAGCGTCTCGATGACGATCTGATGGTCGATCGAGCCGAAGTAGTCAGAGATATCCCCTTCGATGAACCAGGTAGTACCCGTCCAGGTATTGCCCACCTCAGTCAAGGCGGTGTGGCAGCCCCGTTTGGGTCGGAACCCGTGGGAGCGGTCGGAGAACTGCGGCTCGAAGTACGCCTCCAGAAGGAGCCGCATCACCTCGCCGACAAGCTTGTCCGACCAGGTTGGCAGCCCAAGCGGCCGGGTCTTCCCATTCTTCTTGGGAATTTTGACTCGCTTGACCGGGCTGAACCGATAGCGCTCGTGACGCATCGCATCGATGATGCGACCGATCTTGCCCAGCGACATGCCGTCCACAGTTTCTTGCGTAACTCCCGGCGTCATCGCTCCCTTGTTGGAGTAGATGCGGCCGTAAGCCACCAGATACAGCTGTTGATTGAACATTTGCCGATACAGCTCACTGCACGGCAGACCACGTCTGCCGCGCTCACGAAGGATGCCTAACACCGTGTCGGCACTCTGCATTTCGCATACCTCCCGGTCTCGTTCGCATCCAGTCACCTGCGCCCCTTCGCCCTGCGAGCGGCTTTCCCGCTCTCCTTGGCAGGTCGTTACTCCTGCGACTACTACGGACACTCCGTCGCCCTAGGGTTCGCACCCCGTAGGCGATCCCACGTTCGTCCTTGTTGTACGTCATAGCGTGACGTAGGCGCCCCACTCATCTCCTTCAATGTCCTCATTGGACATCGCCCCATGTCTCGGAAGGTGTGTCGGCCATGCATCAAAGCCGTCACAGGACATGGCATCGGTTTCAGCAGCCTTTCCGATGGATGCGAACTTTCATCGACTGGAGATTGGGGTTCAGGCAATCCAGCTTTCGCCTTATCACGCGGGCCCCTCAGCGCACCGTCCCTGGCAACTGAGCCCGGTCGCTGATTCTCTGGCATGCTCTGGTCCCCATCACCTTTCGGATCCAGGTGAGCCATCAGGCCCAGGAATATCCCTCCAATTCCTCCCGGCTGAGCCGGGGATACAACAAGGCGCCTCGTGGCGCACATGCACCGCTCGACGGTGTTGCGCTGCTTGTAGGCCTCGCGGTCGAAGGCTGGTGGCCGACCCCCGCGGCTGCCTCGACGCCGGCGGTGGCCCCGCTGGTCCGCAGGGACGGGGATCACCGCTCGGATGCCGCGCTTGCTCAGGTGATCGCGAATCGCGCGTGAGGAGTACGCCTTGTCGGCCAGGACCACATCCGGCCTTGTGCGAGGTCGCCCGTGTCGGCGTGGCACACGCAGGCGGGCCATCACCTTCGCGAAAGCGGGTGCGTCACCGGCCTGTCCGGCCGTGAGGACGAAGGCCATCGGCAGGCAATTTCCGTCAGCAGCGAGGTGAATCTTCGTGGTCAGCCCACCGCGAGACCGGCCGATGGCACGGTCATCTGGCTCGCCAACCGGGGCCCCTTTTTGCGAGCTCCTGCCGCATTCTGGTGAGCGCGCACGATCGTGGAGTCCACCGAGACGGCCCAGTTCAGATTCTCTTCAGCATCGGCCTGGGCCAGCAGCGCGGTAAACACTCGCTCCCAGGTTCCGTCGGCGGCCCACATCCGCAGACGGTTGTAGACACCCCGCCAGTTGCCGTACTTCTCCGGCAGATGGACCCACTGTGATCCGGTCTGGAACTTCCAGGCGATCGCATCGATCACCTCTCGGTGATCCCGCCACCGTCCACCGCGCTTCGGTGCCCGGTCCGGGAGTAGCGGCTCGATCCGCGCCCACTGCGCATCAGTCAACGGCACACCCAGGCCAACGATCGGATGATCCAAACGAAACGCCCTAGTCGACGAGGTCCTTGGCGGGGTGGTGCCGGTCGCCGCTTGGCGGAAGGCCGCCACCGATCCAGACCCCGAGGCACGGCAGGAGTCGTATACGCCTTCGACGCCGCCGCCGATGTCATCGCCTCCGTCGGCCGCGACCCGAACCCCGGCGGTCGTCGCCGGCGCCAGCGTGTGCGGACCGCACACCTGGCATCCGACGCGTCCGGCTGGCGGCCACCGGCCACACGGACGTGCGGCCTGAGGGGCTCGCGGATTTCCTGGACGCCCCCGAGGTCTGGGCGGTCACGATGTCCGCGGCCCGCGCTGACCGTACGGCGTGATGGGCCCGACGTCCTGTGAGCTCGTGCAGACCTCCACGCGGGGCAGCGGCCCCCTGCGCGGAGGTTTGTCGTACTGGGGGGACACAATCGGCGCATGTCTGAGAACTTTTTCGACCTGGGAACCGTCGATGCACCATCTGGTGTGCTGGTGCTTGGCATGGCCGGGGGCATCGATCAGTGGCGAAAGCTGGGCCGGCCCCTCTCCGAGCGCGCCAGGACAGCTGCGGCCGGCGGAGGGGGTCACCTTCGTGACGGGTTGTCTGAGGCGGTCGCACTCCCGGCAGCAGAGGATCGTCCTTTGAAGGTGCGGGCGGTGACCTCCCCGTCTCCGTTCGACGAGGAGCCGACGATCGCGACTCTGGAGGTCGGTCTCGGTCTGCCTTGGCGCGAGACCACGGTCCGGTCGGTCCCGCTTGGGGACCTGCCGGTCGACCGGTGCGGCATGGTGGTGGGCGACGCCGCAGGGCTCGACGCGTGGACGGGCTGGGACGACGAGCCGGCCGACGGGCTTGCCGACGTCTTTTATTGGGGCCTGTACGCAGACGAGGCGCATGCATGCTTCGGTGGTGAGCGGATCGCGCAGTACGGCATCGACGGACCGTACGGGTGGCTGGACCTTCCGGTGGCTGAGGCGGCAGCGCGTGCGGCCGAACTCGATGCCTGGTGCGACCGCGTGCATGGCAAGGGGCTCGTTTCCTCGGTCGAGGAACACACCGACTTGCACCGCTTCCAGCGGGCGGGGTGGCGTCATCCGCTTCGCGTCGGGGCGATTGAGGTCGGCGGTTGTCAGGTGCTCGGCATCGATTGGGACCAGGGCGACCACTCGATCAGGCACAGCGGCGAGCGGGCCGCAGGCCAGACTTATCCGGTGACGCTCGCAGCCGACGAGGCGGGAGAGACGGTGATGCGCTGGACCATTCCGCCCTATGACTTCGACGACGAGTAAGTCACTCACCCAGCCCCGCGATCCACGACCACGATTAGCCCCGGCACATGGTGAGACAGGTCTGAGGACCGCAAGCCTCTGACGCAAGCTTCAAGCCGGGGCGGCTGTTGTGCACGGACCAGCCGGGGAGTCGTGCTCAGGGGCGGGATACTGCGCGCCGCGCCGGAGGGCGACGACGCGTCGGCCCGCGCCGTTCTGCAGACGGGTCCCAGCAGGCGTTCGACGCCGTGCCGCTCGTGGCCCGCTCGGCGCGCGGCGTCGGCCTGGGCCCCGCGGCGCAGTCAGCGGGCGTCTGGCTCCGTGCGGGATCGGTGGACAGAAGGGCCAGATCCTGCGCCCTTCGTCCGAGGAGTCGACTCCACAGCTCACCGTTCCGCTGACTGCGGCGAGCGTGGTCAGCACGGTCTTGTTCGGGCTCGACCTGGGTGTGGCTGAGGACGACGACGAAGATCAGGCCGCCCTGGTCAGCCAGGTGGACGCTGAAGCGCTTGCCTGCGTCCTTGACGGCCGTGTCCGACCAGAAGACGAACGGTCTCCTTCACGAAACCCCCGCGGGGGGTGGCTGTACTCCTAGGGCGTGTGTCGGAAGTGCTCTAGGTTGGCTGACGTGACTGAGCGGGGGCGGGGTTATCGATATGTCGGAGCCCTGGACCTTCGTTCTGGTCAAGGACCCTGCGTTGCGGCAGAGGATCCGTGCCGCCGCCGAGCAGGAGGAGCAGCTCTCCTACGACGGCCGGCTGGGTGACGAGTGGCTCGCGGCGTTGCGTCCCCTCGGTACGAACGCGGTGAAGAGTCGGTCAGGCTGATCCGAGGCGTCCGGAACGCCAGTACCAGGTCAGGCGATCCTGTGTGCACCCGATCAAGGAGGCCGGCGAAAGCCTCGCCGTCGGCATCTTGGTCATGGGTGACCCCATGACCAAGATGGATGAGCATGACCAGGAGCCGGTCGATGAACACCAGCCGTTACTTCTCGCCGGCACCCACAGCACGCCGCCGCGGCCGGGAGGCCAGCTGTGCCTGGTCACGTTCATGCCATAACGGGCTGAGGTCCGCGTCGAGTTCAGCTTTCACGTCGGCTGACGAGCCCGTGATCCTACGGTTGCTGACGACCCTGCACGAGTCACGGTTCCGACCGGCTCACCATGATCGACCACTCGTGGCTCGACGTCTCGCCGCTTACCGTGCACGAGCTCGTCAGTTGCCGGGGAATACCGTGCCGAGGGGCTTCCAGCCGTTCGGGCCCGAGGTGTCGCCGCCGTCGAAGAGCCAGGCGGAGACGGAGCCCGCAGGGCCGGCCAGGAGGTAGTCGGCGTGGCTGTCGCCGTCGAAGTCGGCCAGTTCAACCCGGTTGTGGTCGGTGGTCACCCCGGTCGCCGTCCGGTCCAGGAACCGCCAGCCGCCGTGGCCGTCGCCGCCCCGGTTGAGATAGGTGATGACAGACCCATCGGGTGCGACGGCCCAGTAGTCGGCGCGGCCGTCGCCGTCGTGGTCGGCGAGGCGGACCCGGGTGCGGTCCTGGGTCGTGCCGGAGGCCACCTGGCCCAGGGGACGCCAGCCGGTGTTGCCCGTGGCGTCGCCGCCCCGGTTGAGCCAGGCGTTCACCGCGCCGTTGTCGGCGACGGTGAGGTAGTCCGCCCGGCCGTCGCCGTCGAAGTCCGCGAGCCGGACCTGCTCGGGCCTGGTGGTGGTGCCCGTGGCCACCGTGCCGATGCCCTGCCAGCCGCTCGCGCCCACGACGTCACCGCCGTGGTTCAGCCAGACGCGCACCGAACCGTCGGCCTGGATCACCCAGTAGTCGGCGCGGCCGTCGCCGTCGAAGTCGGCGAGCCGGACCCGGGTACGGTCGTTCGTGGTGCCGGTGGCGACCGCGCCGAGCGCCTGCCAGCCGACGCCCGGCGTGCCACCCCGGTTCAGCCAGGCGCGCACCTCGCCGTTGTCCGCGATGACGAGCCGGTCGGTGCGGCTGTCGCCGTCGAAGTCGGCCCAGCGGACGGAACCGGTGCCGCCCGCCTCGTTCCCGGCCCGCGGGGCCTTGGCCCGGACGACCCACCCGTCGGTGAACGCCTGCTCCAGGGCACCGTCGTACACCCGGGCCATCTTCCGGTACCCGGCGTCGTTGGGGTGTATACCGTCCGGGAGTTCGGTGGCGACGTCCACGTTCGGCGCATCGACGAAGGTGAACCGTTCCCCGCGAGCACGCCTGTCGAGCTGCTGGTCGCGGATGAGGCCGTTGAACCGGATGGTCTCGTCCGCGACCCCGGTCGTCTCGGTGAACAGGCCCTGGACGATGACGGTCAAGCCGGGCCGGTTGGCGAAGAGCGTGTCGATCAGCTCCGTCATCCGGTCCGCGGCCTTGTCCGGAGGGGGGCGGTCGTTCTTCAGGTCGTTGATCCCGAGGTGGAGCAGGACCACGTCGGGGTCCGCCGCCCGCTGCCACTGCGTGACTCGGGGCAGGATCCCCTCGATGGTCCAGCCGCTGTGCCCCTCGTGGTCGCCGTCCTGGACACCGCCGGACGAGCCCGAGCCGACGAAGTCCGGCGTGAAGTGGGACCGGTCGGCCATCAGCTCCCACAGCGGCGCCCGGTACCCGCCCCCGCTCGAGCTGAGCACGCCCTCGGTGATCGAGTCGCCCAGCGGCATGATCCGTACCAGCGGAGGGGCGGGCGCCGGGGCGGCGACGGCGGGGGCGGTGCCCAGGAGCACGGAACCGAGGGCGACCGAAAGGCCGGCCGCGACAGCGGTGATGCGCTTCATCAGGGTGAGGTGCCTTTGTTGGAAGAGACGGTCCGGCCGGGTGGGCCGCGTCGGCTCGGCCAGACTAGGCCTGTTCCATAAGTGGATCAAGGTCTGCCATGCTGCCGCCCTCACCGCGGACAGCGTGGGGCAGTGCTCAGGCGCCGTCAGCAGGCCTCGCGGCGTCGAAGTCGGCTTCCGCTCGACCCCAACCGCTTCCAGTTCCTAGGTCGACGACGAGAGGTCGACTGCCTCGTGAGCGCCAGCGACGCCATCGCCGCGCACCTCGGCTGCAGGCAGCAGGGATTGGCGGCCTGCTCCAGGACATGCGCACTCTTGCGAGGCTTCTCCGCCCGGCGGGCCCTGAGCCTGGGCGCCCCGGAGCGGGGATCCATGAACAGCTCGTCGTTTTCCGGGTACCCGTCGTCCGCCGTAGCCGCCGCGGACAGGCGCCCGCGCAGCTGGGCCGCCAGGGGAGTTCCGCAGGGAGGGCGGCGGGCCGGGCACGTTGCACGAGATAGCCCTGCGCGCGGCCTCACGCAGCTCACGCCGCTCGGCCTCATGGAGGACGAGGTGCGCCCTCGGGATGCTCCTCCGACGGTCGGGCGCCCACCCGAGGCCGGCAGGGTTGCCCTCCCCGTGCCCGGCTGCTGCCTCCGCCAGCAAGCCTTCCAGCCAGATCCGAGCCGCCCGCGCGCCCTTACCGTGCGCCCCCTCAAGGTGTCTGAATGGGGTGTGTGCCGGCGTGTGAAGCGTTGGCTCGACAACAGGAGGCGCCATGCCCGAGCCTTGGTATGAGGAAGCCGAGAAGGTCAACGAACGTTACCGGGAAGACCATGATCTTCCGGCCCCCGGAGTGAAAGAAGAACTCACGGTAGCCGGGGTGACGCTCTTCGCGGCCCTCGGCGGCCCCGTCGCGCGCAAGATTGTGCGCCAGTCCTTCAAGAAGGCTGTCGACGAGTCCTGACGGTCAGCGGTCACGCAGCAGCCTCCCCGCACTGGTACGGCAGCGGGGAGGCTGCTGAGAGCTGAGAGCTGAGAGCTGAGAGCTGAGAGCTGAGCGCGCCGACTGCGCTCCACACTGGTTTGATGCCGACCGCAGCCGCCCTGATTGGGGGTCCGGACATGGCGTGCGATCTTTTCGGTGGGTCCTCCGGGAGGACCGGCCTGTCTCGTGGACGGACGAGGGTGTGGTTCGCGGTTGCTGGTTGTTCTTAATTGGTCGACACAACTCACGATGATCAACGGTGGGCCGTCCTCATCGCAGACCAGCCTCGCTCAACACGATCGGGCCAGCGTCAGATGGGTTGTCTGCTGTCAGAGGGTGGCGGCACGCAGCATGATCAGGGCGACGGAGGCCATGGTGAGGACTACGGCCGGGGATGCGCCTTTACGGTCGCCGACGCGCAGGTGGAAGGCGACCGCCCCGGCGAAGTAGAGCGTCAGGCCGATCGCGGCGGCGATTCCGGCGGGTCCCCACCACAGTCCGGTGATCACACCGGCCGCGCCCGCGATCTGAGCGCCTATCAGGAAAGCCATCATGCTCTGCGGTACTCCGAGGGTCGCCATCTGCTCGGTGATGTGCCGTGTCCGCAGAGACTTGGCTCCGGCAGATACCAGAAGAAGCGCCGACATGAACACGGTGACGACGGCAAGAGAGACGAACATGGCTGAAACCTCAATCGTGCGAGATGCGAGTAGGGGCTGTGCGCACCTCGACGACGATAGGCAGCCGTCAGGTACCTCCAGGTAACCTTCGGGGCATGAGCCTGCGCCCCGGAGTTGTGTTCCTTGCCGACTGTCCCGCTCTCCTGGCGATGGAGATCATCGCCAGCAAGTGGTCCATGGTCACGCTCTTCGCGCTGACCGACGGCCCGTTGCGCCACGGCGAGCTGGTCGAGCTGAGCGGTGGCATTTCGCGCAAGGTGCTGACCCAGACGTTGCGCCGACTCCAGGCCAACGGACTCGTCGAGCGGCACGCGTACGCTGAGGCGCCGCCGCGCGTGGAGTACGGCCTGACCGATCTCGGGCGAACTCTGGAGGAGCCCATCAGGATGCTCACCGCATGGGCGCGAGAGAACGGCGAGGCGGTCGTCACCTTCCGGGAAGCAGCCGAGGCGGCCAGGGTCAACGAGGCGGATCAGGCGACCCCGGTGCAGTCCCCTCATGCTGATGAGAACCCGAGCCGTTTCTGATCGATACAAGAGGCTGTACCTGTAGACCCTGCCGTCGCTGGAGACTTGGCCATCCCCGTGATCGGGGCCCTCCTGCACGGGGCCAACGTGGACCGTCACCTCAGGATCAAGCCCTTGGTCCTGAGGGGCCTTCCGCAACCGGCGGGCCCCAGAGGGCGCTGCTACCAGTGCGCAGATATTCGGTGTCCGCCCGGCGCGGCGGCACGGCTGAGGCCACCCACGATCGACGACGGGCGGTGGCAACGAAGGGCCGCTCCGCAACAGTGACCAAGAACTACGGCTCGAGTATCGGGCGGCGGAGGAGCAGCTCCACCGCCGCTTTGCGATCCTCTTCTGGACCAGCCCCGGCGGCCGCCTGCTCCTGAAGCTCCGCCGCGGCTTCCTTGTCCAGGACCGTTTGGTTCCTCGGTCAGCGGGGCGACTCGCTTCGGTCAGGGTGGTGAGTCGCCGTCTTACGGGTCGGGGGTGCGGCGGGTCCGGAGAGCTCTTCGGGGTGTGCGGTCTTGCCCCGTCATAGGTTGCCGCACCGAAGAGTGTCGACGGTCGTGTTTACCCGCGGACGGCGGTCGTGGGAGGCGGCTTGGGCTGCGGTGGGAATACCAAGATCGCCGCAGCAGTTGGGGCGCCCATATGGCCCCGACGGGAGGGCCATGACGATAGGGGGAGAGTGGGATGCGGGCAGTTGGGTTCCGGTTCAACGGAGGCGTCGAGGTACTGGAGGAGCTGGAGCTGCCCGAGCCGGTGCCGGCTGCCGGCCAGGTCGCTGTGCGGGTCGCCTTCGCGGGCGTCAATTTCGCCGAGATCCAGCACCGGCGGGGCGAGTTCGGCGCCCCGGACGGGCCTGGTGGAGTGGACGTTCCCGGGTTGGAGGTAGCCGGCACGGTCGCCGCGCTCGGAGCGGGGGTCAGCGGGCTGGTGGTCGGCGAACCGGTTGCGGCGTATCTGCCTGCCTTCGGCGGATACGCCGAGGTGGTGACCGCGGACACGCGGTTCGTCCGGTCGCTGCGCACGGCGGCAGGAGAGGTGGACCCGGCTGAGGCGGCGGGGCTGCCGTGTGTCTTCCCGACGGCCTTTGGTGTGCTCAAGGATGCCGGGCGGCTGCGGGAGGGGGAGGACGTGCTGATCCACTCCGCGGCGGGAGGCGTCGGCTTCGCGGCCGCCCAGCTGGCCCGGGAGTTGGGGGCCGCTCGGGTGTACGGCACGGTCGGCTCGGTGGAGAAGATCCCGTACGGCCTCGAACTCGGCTACGACGGAGTGTTCCTGCGTGACGGCTTCGCGGAGGGGCTGGCCGAGGTGACCGGTGGCCGGGGCGTGGACCTGGTCCTCGATCCCGTCGGCGGGCCGGTTCGGGAGCAGAGCCTGGCCGTCTTGGCGCCGTTCGGCCGCCTGGTGGCCTACGGAGACCTCGGTCGGCACGAGCAGTGGACGGCCTCGGTGTGGGACTTGTGGAAGGGCAATCGGACCATCGCCGGGTTCAACATCGGCGACCTCGCGCGTCGGGCTCCCGAGCGGATCGGCGAGTACCTCGCCGAGGCCCTCCGGCTGCTCGCGGTGGGGCGGATCCGGCCCGGGGTGACGCAGGTCCTGCCGCTGGCCGAGGCGGCGAAGGCACACCAGCTCCTGGAGACGGGCACCGGCCGCGGCAAGGCCCTTCTCTCGCTCGCCTGATCTGGAGTCGACCAGCCCAGCCGGCCGGCGCATTTCCGGTGACGCCTGCTGAACTCTGGTCGCGCGGCGTAGGGTGCCGCCGGTCACCGGACCAGGAGAGGGGAGTTGCGCGACCGTCCACCATCGACGTGGCGCTCCTGGATGACGTCCTGCACGGCACCGTCAACGACAAGGACGGTGCCGACGGCGGGGACGGTGACGGTTTAGGCGGCGAGGGAAAGAATGCGCTTCTGAGGACCTGATCCGCTGATCCGACTCGTTGACCTTTTGGAGCAGGACCGTAAAATCGGAGCGTCGTTTCACCTTTCCGAGCCGGATAGACTCGTAGCACTGAAGGAGGTTGAGGAGATTTTGGGTGCCCTCCGGAAAACGCATAGCGTGGGAAACGTGAAACGCCTGCTGGAGTCCAGCCGGAGTATGGCGACCTTGGTGCGTAAGGCAAAACTGTCAGGCGGCCCCATCGATGAGCTGCATATCAGGCTTGGCATTGCCGTAATCTCATCCGCTCGCCCCATCACCGGCTGGCGATAAACTTCCCAGGATCATCGACGGCCTTGGGGTTGTAGGCGAGATCTGTTATCGCCGGCTCGATCGCTGCGTCATTCTGGCTGCACCTGACAAGAGGCCTTCGAAAGGCTTTCGCGCTTGGCGTGGCTGCCGATTTCGGGAGTAAGATTCGGTGCGCCGGATACGGTCGGTCGGCAACCTGTACCGGATGACCCAACAGGCGTTGCGCGCCTTCGCGACTCTCTGCGTGACCGAAGCCCAAGGTCACTTGGATGCTCTCACCGCCGCTTACGCCGTGCACCGGGCCTCCTGGCAGGCCTGGATCGCCTGATCGATCCGCTACGTGATCTCGGTCCCCTCGCCTCCGGTAGCGTGTCCGGCTCGGGCGGGGGCTTGTCGATGCCAAGGCTGCGGCGTGCAGACGCTGCAGAGGACCGCAGCCGCCTACGGTCCCGATCATGGATTCCGCCTCGCCTGCCGCGGTAGCTGCCCGTACCCCCACCAGCCGTGGCAGAGCGTCGCGCTCGTGGTCCTGGACGGGTGAGCAGCCCTGACGTGGCTGGAGTCGATCAACGCCCGCGACCGGTCCAGCTGCTTCGTCGACCGCAGCCTCGTCAGCGGGACGCATGAAGCCGGTCCCGCGCCCCGGACTCGTTCCGCGCAGCCAGTCGTCGGCAGCGCGTCATACCGGATCTTGAGCCGAGCTCCTGAGGCAGGAACTCCCATTGGAACCCGGTGTGGAGGACGAACAGGGTTCCGCGCAGAGCCTGCCGGTCAGGCACCCGCGGCCGACCCGCCACCAGCTGCGGTGCCGAGCCCGGCAATATCGGCTTGACCAGGAACCACGGTTCATCGGACTCAATCCACCGCCGAGAGTTCCTCTTCGCCACGAACGGATCAGCGGGCATCCAAGCCGACAGTCACGCCATCCACGGCTTCTGTGAGGACCTCTTGACCGGCAGGACCTGAAGAGACGTCTTGGCCGCCGTCGCGGCAGACGTCGCGGACGTCGGGGCGTCGGCGGAACCCGGCTGACTCGTACGTGGCGACGGCGCCGACGTTGGAGCTCGGGGTGCCGACGAGCGCGCTGGACGAGCCGAGTTCCCGGAGCGCGGCCGCCGCGGCGATGGTGATCGCCCTGCCATGGCCGAGGTGGCGATGGGCCCTGTGCACGCCCATCGGCTCGAGCAGGCCGGGTCGGCCGCGGCCCGCCGACCACACAGTCACCGACGCCACGGCGTTGCCCTTGTCGTCGTAGGCCAAGAGGCTCCGCGCGTCGGTGTACGGCGACCCGGCCGTCATAGCCCGCCAGCGTGCGTCCGTGAACGTGGACCCGTCGAAGGCTGCCCGGAGCACGGCGGCGAAACGGTGGGCGTTGCCGGGTGTGACCACCTCGATCCGCAGGCCCGAGTCCTCCACCGGCTCCGTCAGGTCTCGCCGCAGCGATGTCCACGGCTCGCCGCCGTACCAGCCGCGCGCGAGCAGTACATCGCGGATGAGTGCGTCCCCGGGCGCCTCGATCGAGACACTTCCCTCGGGCAGCACGCCTCGCCGTGGGTCGGTCACGTCGTCGTGGATCTGTTGCGCCAGGTCCGGGTCATGCCGAGCGTCCGGGGCCAGCGTGACACGCAACAGCTCGGCCCCATCGAGGAGCCCGACGGCGAGCACTCGCTCGTCCCGGCGCCAGGTGCGCACCGCGTCGGCCGTTGCTTCCGCGCCGGATCTCCAAAACCATCCCAGGTCACCCGGATGCAGCTGCATCGGTGCGCCGTCGTCCTGCCAATCTCGCAGGATGTCCACGACGTCGCCCAGTTCGTCGACGCGGGGCTTGCCACAAACGATCGTCATACGGCCGATGGAACACGACGACCACGTGTGTCCGCATCCGAGTTACTCCGCTGTCGCTCATGGACGTTCTTGGTTCCCCGGGTGAACGAGCAGGCTCTTGGCGATGCTTCGGACGGCGGCGCACGTTCCGCCGACCGGGACCAGGCGAGTTCCGTCCGAGGTTCTGCCCGACCTCGCCGGTAGGCGCCGGCAGCGTGGTGCGCCCCTCTTGTGCCGCCTGTCCCGTTCGCGCCGAACCGCTTTGACTCGTGGCGGGCAGGTCTCCGTCGAGTCGGAAGGCATCCGTGTCGCCCGGGCCGGGGTCGGCCGGTACTCCATGGCCTGTGTCCATGGCCTACGGATTCATGATCGGCCCGCGGGGGCCAGTTCGGGATCCACGGTCACCGTTGGGCGCCGCTCACGCCAGTGCGCAGGGCTTGCGGCAATCGCTGGCGCGGGCCGACCCGCGTCGTGTTCCTGGCAGTGGGCGTTTGGAACGGGGCGCCAAATCTGGGGGTACAGGGCGATGTGCCGGCGCCGGAACGTCTGGTTGGGCTGGGTGCGGCGGTCGTGCGCAGTTCCTGGATTCGTCGAAGTGGATGCGGATGGCGGGGCCGAGGACGCTCGAGCGTCTGCGTGGACGTCGAAGGACCAGCCGCACGGGCAGGCCGCTCCGGTAGCGGTATCCGCTCGCGGCGCGGTGGCCCCGGCTCTCGGCTCTCATGACTTTCCCTCAGGGGAAGCGCCCGTCCTTCCCGACTAGTCGCACTGGTAAACGCCGGTAGTCTGATTCTCTTCAGTCGAACGTACTGAACTTTTCGTGATCAACAGACAGTTGATCGATCCGGCAGCCCTAGGGTTTGAGAGGAGCAGCCCACCCAACCCGCATTGAAAGGGCACGCACATGTCCAAGCGCTCAGCCGTACCCGTCGCCAGTCCGCGTCCATTCATGGAAGTCCGAGTAGGTGGACTTCACCTGACCTTGCAGCACGTCCCCGGCTGGCTCATCGCTCTGATCACCACGGCCAGCGGCGCGGGGCTCATGTGGTGGAAGCAGCAGTAGGTCTGTCCGCCGCGCTTGGATGGAGTGTGGGCCATGGTCATCGCCATCGGCCATCCGCTGGCCCGGCTCAACCCGTAGGCGCAGTCGCACTGGTGGCATGCCGTGGCATAGAACCAGCGGTCCCCGACCACCGAGCATGCGCGCGACCACCGCATACGCCTGACCATGGCGCGTGCGCCCGGTATCGCGTAGGCCGTCTGGTGGGCCGGTTGCGTACCGAGAGAAGGCGAGCCGTCGGCAGCGTCCGTCGGCGGCGAGGTGAATCTTGGTGGTCAGTCCGCCGCAGGAGCGTCCGAGGGCATGGTCAGACTGCTCGCGGGCCGGGGCCCCTTTGACGGGCCCCGGCGGCATGCTGGTGAAATCGGGCAATCGTGGAGTCTGCCGAGACGACCCAGTCGAGGTCGCCTTCAGTGTCGGCCTCAGCGAGGAGGGCGGTGGAGACTTCTTCCCAGGTGCCGTCGGCGGCTCACTTCCGCAGCCGGTTATGGGCACCTTCCACGACCCGAAGTGCTCGGGCAGATTCATCCACGGAGTGCCGGTGCGGTACTTGAACGCGATCGCGTCGATCACCTGCCGGTGATCACGCCACCACCTCCCCGCTTCGGCGTACGGTCCGGCAGCAACGGCTCGATGCGGGCTTACTGGGCGTCAGTCAACGACACACATCAACCATCGATCCGATGATACGAAAGAGACGGCCTAAGGGCTGTCCCGCGAATGATCTCCGGGTCGCCTCGGGCATGGCCGGCCGTCGTGCGCCGCTCTTCTATCCGGCGAGTGTGAGGTTGTGCATCCGGGCGATGCCGAGCATGGCGTGGTGAACGCCGTCGCCTTTGAGGCGGCAGTCGCGGAGGATCTTCCAGGTCTTCATCCGGGCGAAGACGTGCTGGCCACGGGCACGGACCTGCTTGTGGGACTTGTTGTGCGCCTCCTTCCACTCGGGCAGCTCATCGCCCTTTCGCCGACGGTGAGGCATGACAAGTCCGGTGCCCGGGTGGTCGCCGTCGGCGATCGTCATGGTCCTGCCGGCGGCGGCCTTGGCGCCAGGTTCCTCCCACGCCTTGCAGTCGTTGCGATTCCCGGCAAGCGGCCGGCCGACCACGACCACCAGGCGGGTGTCGGCGTCGATCACTGGCGATTCGTCGAGTACCGATAGTTCTTGAACTGCTCCGCCACCGTGTGGTCCCGGGTGGGCACCAGGGTGCCGTCCACGATGAGCACAGTGTCCCTGCGGACCCGCTCGCGCGGCCGGAGCGCGAGCAGGGGGCTGATGTGTCTAACGACGTGGTCAGCCGCGGACTTCGGTACCCCGAAGAGCGGGGCGAGCTGGCGCAGCTTCAAGTTGGTGCGCCAGTACGCCGTGACCAGCAGCACCCGGTCCTCCAGCGGCACCCCCCACGGCCGGCCCCGCCGTACCTCGTCGGCTCCCTCGCGGCGCAGCGCGGTCACCAGCTTGCCGAAGCAGCTCGGGCTCAGCCCGGTGAACGGGGTTATCCAGGACGGGGCCGACGCCGTGATCACTCCAGTCACAGCAAGATCATGGCGCCAGCCGGTGGTTTGTTGCACCACCCGGTCAAAGGTCGCCTGGCCAGGGCCTCACCCGTAGCTGCACCATGTTCAAGGCACCGCTGGGGCCGGCACGAGGATCTGATGAGGAGCAGGGCGTGGGAAGTCTGTTGAGGAGCCTCTCCGGGGTCCGCTGGGGAGAACTGCGCGACGCGACGGGCGCCGCAGCCGGCGGTATCCCCCCTCTGCTGTCCCGGATCGCATACGGGGACGAGGACACGGCCCGCATCGCCATCGATGACCTGGGCGATGCCATCTGCGCGCTGGGGTTCGTTGTCGGCGAGGCGACAGCTCCCACGGTCCCGTTCCTTCTCGAACTGGCCGGGTCCCCGCACGTGGCCTGCAAGGCCGAGTTGCTAGACCTGCTGGGAAGCATTTACCAGACCGACCAGTGGCACTCCGCCGCTTCGGCGACCCAGGACCGCAAGCACGATGCGAGCTACCGGCAGCAAACCGGCTGGGAGACGGCCTCAAGGACAGCCGTGTGCGCAGGCCGGTCAGTCATCGAGGGTGTCGCCTCCTCCGTACGGCCAGAGGAAGCGACACCTGCTCGGAAGTTGTTGCAGGTGATGGACGACACCCTGCCGTTCCCGGAGCTATGAGGGCTCTTTGCGGGACAGCCCTTACGTAAGCGTCGTGTTCGGCGCCGGGGCGGCTCTCGCGGGGAGCATCGAGTGGGGTCAACCGGTGGGAAGCATTGTGCTGAGTTGGAGGGGTCGCATGTACTCGAAGTCTGAGCGTTTTCACGACCACGCGGGCCTGCTGTGCCACCCTGGTGACAGCTTCTATGACTGCTCGGGTCAGCTGTGCCACCCCGGTGACAGCTTCTACGACCATGCGGGTCAGCTGTGCCGCCCCGGTGACAGCTTCTACGACCACGCGGGTCAGCTGTGCCGCCCCGGCGACAGGTTCTACGACTGCGCGGGCATTCTGACGAACCCGTAGCACCGTGCCGTGGTCCGACCTCACCAGTCGTCGGGGCCGTACATGGCGCCGGCGCGCAGCTGGGCGACGGCGCTGCTGTTCCACGGGACCACGGCGTAGAGGATCAGGCCGAGGGCGGCGAGCTGCCCCTCCTGGCCGTCCCGGTACGCCTGGCGGATCTGTCTGCGGCCGCCGTGGCAGATCGCGCGGGCGAGCCGGTGTCGGGACTCCTGCACGGTGAGCTGCCGGTTCATCAGCCGGCGAAAGGTGTCGTCCATCAGGTCGACCAGGGCCAGCAGGTGCATGGTCTTGTCGATCCGCCCGTACTCGGAGAACGCTGCCCCAAGTGGCGTGGGGTGCCCCTCGCGGCCGAACATCCGCAGCAGGTCGTACGCCCGCCCCTGGTCGGTGAGCAGCGACCCGGCCACCCGCAGCATGTCCGGCCAGTGCGTCTCGATCCCTTTCAGGTTCACCTTGTGCCGGGCGATGGCCTCCAGCGGGCCGTAGTCTCCGGCAGGCCTCGCCCTCGGGCGCGGGGTACGTCCGCTCGCCAGAACCGCTGGTCAGGCCAGGTCGCGGAAGCGCGGGGTGAAGCGGAAGCCGAGCGTCTCGTACAGGCTGAAGTCCATGTCCGAGTACGAGGCGTTGTCGGTGGCCACCATCTCCGGGCGCACGCCGCCGTCCAGGTTCAGCAGCGTGTCCAGGGTGAACAGGCTGTCGCGCGGGGTGCCGCGCATCACCCTCGCGCAGATCCCCGCCACCTGGTCGATTATTGGCGGAGATCACCTATTCCCGGCAGGTCGTATTCCTCGCTCCAGCCGCGCTTCATGCTCGACGTCGGGGACCTGGCCAGGCATAGCCGAGCTGATCAGCAAACTCCTTCGAACCGCCACAAACCTCGGCGACCGCGCGGGGGTCTTCGGCCGTGAGGCGTGCTTCAATGCGCTCTGCTTGGTCACCCGGATCGTCGCCGGAGACCGGAAGGGTCATCCTGAACTGAAGCCAGGGACGGTCTTCTCTGATCGCGGAACGGCCGGGATGGAAGAGGAAGACGCTGATCTGGTCAGGTTCCCAGTGCCAAGCTGAGACGGCTCCCAGTTCGCATTCCCAGGCCGTCAGCCAGCCGACACGTTCGCGGAGCCGCTCTTCCAGAAGCCTGGCGACTGTTCGGGCCGGCCACTCCCAGCTGTGGTCGGTCGAGGCCCGGCGGACCTCCGCGTCGTACTGATTGACGTCGAATCGAAGCTCTGGGAGGTCGACATCCTCCTCACCTGGGTTGCGCCAGTCGCTCCAGACGACGTGATGCCCTTCGCGCCGGATGGTCACGTAGACAGCGCCGCAGCATCGTTCCGTGCACTCGGCCTCGGCAATCCGAACCTCGTGAGGCGTGTCTGTCGCGTGAAGCGGCGCAAGCTGCCCCAACAGATTCCGAGGGTCATGTGCCGGGCCCTCGTCGAACACGTCGGCCAGGATGTCTCGTCCGTTGATGACCGGTCGACATTCCACGGCGCCGTGCCGGCTTCCCAACGGTGGCACGACGATGCGGAGGGACAGCAGATGCGGTTCTGTGGTCATTGGCTGATGGTCTCGGAGTCGGTGCCAGTTGTCCTGGGTGTTTCTACTTGAGGGGAGACGGGGGACTCCGTCCTGGACATCCTTGCCCGGGTGCCTCCGCCTGTCGTGGGCGCGGGCGGCGAGGTAGTCGGCCCGCGAGTGGCTTCGTTCGGGTTCAGCAGCAGCGTTGGTCGGTGAGTTTCGGCAGCGGTTGGTCATCTGCCGGCTCGCGGATGCTCACGAGAAATGACGGCGGTGACGTGCCGCTGAGACAGACGGACGATGGTGCGATGGTCTGTTCGTGGTGACAGATGTCGAGTGGGCTCGGATTCGGAGGGACCTGCGCTTCGGGCAGATCTTCGAGGGCACCGTGGTGAAGGTTCCTGGGCCCGGTGCAATCGGGATCTTCGTGGACATCGGCCTGAGCGTCGGGGGGTTCGTCGATGTTCCGCTGCTGCCGAGCGAGGGCGAAGACTGGTCGGCGGAGGGCACGGTTGCCGATTTCGAGATCTGGTGGGCAGACAGCCGCCAGCAGATCCGGCTGAAGCCGTCCGACTCTCGGTATGTGCGGACCGACTTCACAGACTTCGTCGAACACTTCCGTCCCAGTTGGCCTGCCGACGTCGGTCATCCCGTTCGTGAGCCGGGGCCTGTCACCCCGTACGAGTTGCGGGCCCTGCTTCGCTCCGATGGGGCGTTGGCCAGCTCCCCCTGAGACTGGAGAAATGGCCGACGTCCCCAGCGGAACCTAGCTGGCCGCCGCTTCGGCGCGGGCTCGTGTGCTGGCGAGGCGGTAGGAGCCGGTGCCGGTCTCGAAGATGGTGCCGTTGAGGGGTGAGGCGGTCGACGATGGCCGCGCAGAGGCGGGGGTCGGTGAACGTCTTGGTCCAGCCGCCGAAAGACTCGTTCGAGGCGATGGCCACGCTGCCTTTCCTCCCGCTCGGTCAGCGATTCGCGACGGTGATGGAGTCTTTCGGCGGAACCTTTCGCGAGGCCTTGCTCCCGCAGGGGAGTGAGTGGGAGCTCGCCGCCGTGCAGATCGTCGGTCCCGGGACCGGTGGGCTGACGGGCGCCTCGCCCCTGCTGCCGCACTTCACAGGCCGCCGGCAGTCTGAACCGGGGTGCCGGCAGCGTGTGGCGGTCGTGAGGAGGGCGGAGCCGGGGTGGCTCAGAAGTCCACCGCGTCCCGGATCAGCGGGCAGGTCATGCAGTGTCCGCCGCCTCGTCCGCGTCCGAGTTCGGCGCCGACGATGGTGATGACCTCCACTCCCGCTTTGCGCAGCAGGGTGTTGGTGTGGGTGTTGCGGTCGTAGGTGAAGACGACACCGGGTTCGAGGGCTACGGCGTTGTTGCCGCTGTCCCACTGCTGGCGCTCGGAGGCGTAGGCGTCTCCGCCGGTCTCGATCACCCGGAGCCCGGGCAGACCGAGGCTCTTGGCCACGACGTCGACGAACGGGGTGGTGCCTTCGTCGGTGATCTCGACGCCCGGTGCTTTGGTGGTCGGCCGCAGGGAGAAGGTGTGCACGGCGTCCATGATGGTCGGGTAGACCGTGACGATGTCGCGGTCGGCGAAGGTGAACACGGTGTCGAGGTGCATCGCCGCCCGCAGTTTCGGCATGCCGGCCACGATCACGTGCTCGGCGGCGCCGTTGTGGAAGAGGGCGGCGGCGACCTGGGTGAGGGCCTGGCGTGAGGTGCGCTCGCTCATGCCCATGAGGACGACCCCGTTGCCGACCGGCATGATGTCACCGCCCTCGAAGGTCGCCTGGCCCCAGTCCTGTTCGGGGTCGCCCCACCAGACGGTCGAGTCCTTGAAGTCGGGGTGGAAGGTGTAGACGGCCTTCATGAGGAGTGTCTCGCCGTGACGGGCCGGCCAGTACAGCGGGTTGAGGGTGACGCCGCCGTACAGCCAGCAGGTGGTGTCGCGGGTGTAGAGCGTGTTGGGCAGCGGTGGCATGAGGTACTCGCGCGCCCCGATTCCCTCCCGGGCCAGGGACACGTACCCGGAGCGGAAGTCATCGGGAAGGTCGGCCGTGGACAGTCCGCCGATGAGGTATTCCGCCAGCTCGCGCGGGGCGAGGGACTCGAGGAACGCGCGGGTGCCGTCGACCAGTCCGAGCCCCACCTCGTTGGGGACGATCTTCCGGTCGAGGAGCCAGGCCTTCGCGTCGGGGATCGCCATGGTCTCCGCGAGCAGCTGGTGCAGCTCGACGACGTCGACGCCGCGCTGGGTGAGCTTGTTGACGAAGTCGGCGTGGTCGCGCTGCGCGTTCTCCACCCACATGACGTCGTCGAAGAGCAGGTCGTCGGAGTTGGTCGGGGTCAGCCGCCGGTGCGCGAGACCGGGGGAGCAGACCAGGACCTTGCGCAGCCGGCCCACCTCGGAGTGGACGCCGAGCGGGGAGGGGGCGGAGCCGGAGCGGGTGCTGTTCATGGTCAGCCTTTCCGAGAAGAGTCGGGCACGCGTCCGCCGCCTAGGTGTGCGCGGCGTCGGTTGCGTGGCCGTCGGGTGCGTGTGCGTGGCTTACGTGCGCGTCACTTACGTATCCGCCGGGTTTACGGGTGCGTCGTTCACGTGACTGGGCAGGTGTGCGCCGGGTACGTGTACGGGCGGGTTCAGAGCTCGATCCAGCCGGCGGCGAGCGCGACGACCCCGATGACGGCTCCGGCGACGGAGACCGCGCAGATCACGGCCTCGGCGGGGGAGAACGGGCGCCGGTTCTGCTCGCGCCGGGCCTTGACGAACAGGAAGGTGGCGGGGGCGTAGAGGATGAAGGAGACGAGGACGAACTTGAGCCCCGCTGCGTAGAGGAGGAAGGCCGTGTAAAGGGTGGCGACGAGGGCGACCACCAGCTCGCGCCGGGTGCCGCGCCCGGCCACCCGCTCCGCCTGAGGCCGCAGCGCGATCTTCACGGCGAAGGCGGCGGCCAGGAGGAACGGAATGAGGCTCAGGGCGCTCGTCAGGTCCAGGGCGAAGTTGAACGCGTCGTCGGAGAAGGCCGTGACGACCAGGACGACCTGGCTGAGAGCCGTCGTCAGGAGCAGCGCCGGGACCGGAACGTCGTCTCCGCTGGAGCGCCCGAGGAAGCGGGGCATGTCCTTGTCCTTGGCCGCGACGAACAGCACTTCCGCGGCCATCAGCGTCCAGGCGAGGTAGGCGCCGAGCACGGAGACGATCAGGCCGACGCTGACGAAGGCCTTGCCCCAGGTCCCGACGGCGGCCTCCAGGACGCCCGCCATGGAGGGCTGGCGCAGCTCGGCGATCTCGCTCATCGGCATGATGCCGTACGACACGATGGTCACCGAGGCGAAGATCGCGAAGACGCTGAGGAAGCCCAGGATCGTGGCCCGTCCGACGTCCTCCCGGCGTTTGGCGTGCCGCGAGTACACGCTCGCGCCCTCGACGCCGAGGAAGACGAAGACGGTGGCGAGCATCGTGCCGCGGACCTGGTTGAAGAGCGATCCCGCGTAGTCGGCGCCCGCGAAGTTGTCCGCGAAGACGGACGGCTCGAAGTAGAAGAGCGCCAGGATGATGAAGACGATGATGGGCACGATCTTGGCGATGGTGACGATCCGGTTGATCGCCGTCGCCTCTTTCACGCCCCGGCGGATGAGGAGGAAGAAGCACCAGAGCCCTGCGGAGGACAGGACGATCGCGAGGGCGGTGTCGCCGTCGCCCAGCGCCGGGGCGATGGCACCGATCGTCGACATGATCAGGACCCAGTAGGTCACGTTCCCGACGCAGGCACTGGCCCAGTAGCCGAAGGCGGAGAAGAAGCCGAGGTACTCGCCGAAGCCGGCCTTGGCGTACGCGTACACGCCGGCGTCCAGGTCGGGGCGCCGGACCGCGAGGGTCTGGAAGACGAAGGCGAGCATCAGCATGCCGAGGCCGGCGACCGCCCAGGCGATCAGCGCGCCCGCGACGCCCGTCTCCTGGGCGAAGCGCCGGGGCAGCGAGAAGACGCCGGCTCCGACCATGGAGCCGACGACCATGGCGGTGAGCGTCAACAGCGTCAGCTTGGCCGTGGGCGGGGAACCGCCCGAGGAGGCCTCGGTGCTGGTTTCCGCATGGGTCATGGCATACCTCGTAGACGGGAGCGTTCCGTTGCGGCAGTAACACGGGAATCTAACCTCCCGGATGGTGATTCATCCTGATTTGATTACCCATTCGCGCGGGAAAATCGCTCCAATGGCGAAGGGCGCGGGTGATGACGTGGCCGCGTCTCGGCGGGGCCCAGGCGCGTTGGTCGCCCCTTGTGCTCCATGCGATCCACATGGCTCCGGTATGGGCGAAGGCGGGGAATCGCCCGTCGGTCACTCGGGAGGGGGCTCCCCGGCGTGGGTCTGGCGGCGGTGTCTGGTGGGCTCCTCGGGCATCGGGGCGAGGCCGCGGCGTGACGTCCTCACGCGGCGGGCTGGGGCCACCGCGAAGCCCGTGGCCGGTCGGCCGTCACCGGTGCCGGCGCAGACCCTCGACGTTTGGTTCAGGGACGTGCGGCGGGAGCTCAGGGGCATGCCCTCGCCCTGCGGCTTCTGTCCGAGGGGGAGTGACGAGTCACTGGAATGTGCAGCTCCGCCAGCCGTGGCGGTATAAGTCGATGTCATGTTTACTCTCGCCGCCGCCGAGCGGGCTGGCACCGACCCGTGGACTGCCATTGCCTCTTGGGCCTGCGAGGCGTAGGCGGTGGACGATTTGCCGGAGTGCGACAGCCACAGCGTGAACAGGTGGTTCTTGACGACCTCGCCCGCCAGACGGACCCAGACGTCGGCGAAGTCGACGTCGGCCTCCTCGCCGGGCAGGTGGACCTGGGGGAGGATGCCCGTCAGATGCCGGCGTCCCTCCGGCGCCTCGGCCTCGACCTGCGGGCGCCTGGCCAGCACGTAGTCGCAGACCGTGGAATAGGACACCAGGGCAAAGCCGTACTCCTGGGCGAGACGCTGATGGATCCGACGGGCGGCGTGCTTCTGCTTGCGCGGCGCACCCGCGTCCTCCCGCAGCATGTCGCCGATCCACGGCTTGGCCGGGCCCAGGACCGTGGCCCGGGACACCGGCTTCTTCCGCGGCGGCGGAACCGCAGACAGCAGAGCCTGCCGCACCGCCCTGCGGTGCACCCCGTACTTCTCCGCCAGACTCCGCTGCGACAGTTCCGGATCAAGGCGCTTGTCCCTCCGGATTGCAGCGAACAGTTCTGTCCGCGACAGGCCCATCCCGGCCTCCCGACATGACCGTGATCAAGCAGCACGGCCTCCGACATGACCGTGATCGACGCACAAATCCTGCCGTCGCCGGGCGGACGGACCAGCGCATTCACTCCTAAGAGGGCACGTCGTGAAAGTGTCGGATACCGGCATTCACGCCAGGAAGTCCTCGATCAGGTCGGCCGGGTTGGCGGCCTTGGTGGCCTCCTCCTCCCAGCCTGGACAGTCCATGTCGAACACAACGACGGGCAGTCGGCGGCCGAAGACCCTCTCGATGGCGCCGCTCGCATGGAGGTAACGGGCGAGGTCGATCACGGCGTCGTGGAAGTGGAGTTCGAGGAGCCCGGACTTGGCGCGAAGCTCTTTGTCCTCCAGCATCCGACCGAGATCGAACTCGCCGTCGTACCAGATGCCGAGCCCCCTGGCCTCCTCCTCATACAGTGGGCCGCCGACCGGGTCCTCGGAAACGTTGCCGAGCTTGTCGAAGCCCTCAAGGATCCAGAAGGCATAGTTCCAGCGCACCTCCCAGGGATCGGAATCCCGGCGTATCCCCTTCTCGTACTGGCTCTCTGTGTTGTAGCCGATGTCCACGTACGGGTGGCGGTTGTCGGCGTCGATGCGCCAGACGTTGAAGGCCAGGACGTATACCTCTCGCTTCAGTTGCTCGGGGACGCGCTCCAGGATCCCGATGGCGGCCTGCCGCAGATGCGTTTGGAAAGTCTTCCGTTCTGTCACGGCGACAGCGTCTCACTGGCCCGAAGACCCCGCCGCCGTGGCTTCAGCCCTGGTGGAATCCAGAAGCCGGCGGCGGAGCACCCGCACGGTGGGGCCAGATCAACTTCATACGTCGTGGAGCCACTTTTGGACCGTGCAGTGGAGCCCAAAAGGGTGGTTACAAACATGGCGGTGGCGTGGTGTTCGCCCTTGCCGACGTCCAGGCCGAGGAAGACGTCGATGCCGCGGGTGTCGCTCACGTGCAGGCCCCTCCGCTCACGTTTGCGTCCGGCCTTCCTCGGCACCGAGCTGCCACCTCCACGTTACGGAGAGCTCTTCCGGCCTGGGTGAAGCCGGTGCTCAAGCCCCTCATCAGCGGTCCGTCGATGCCTCCGGACCCGGCGACACCACTCCCCCGGATCATGAACAACAAGGGAGGAAGTCATGCCGGACCCGAAGGCCGGAGGCCCCATTGCGGAGCCACGAAGACGGTGACGGGGGGCTTCCATTGCGACACGGCGTCTTCGCCGGCGTGTTCCCGAACGCCTTTCGCGTCGTGGGCAGGGGCGGCCTGGCGAGTTCGGTGCCCTTCCTGGTCTGGTACGAGCACCGCATGGGCGCACGATCGCTGACTTCTGTCAGCTTCGTCATGGGGGCGTGGGAATGATGCGGGCGGTGGGATGCGTGGACGGCTACGGTTCGGCCTGAACGGGCCATGGCCGGATGTCGCGGATTGCCGTGGTGGTGCTGTGAGCGTGCTGATGCGGGAGGGTCTGTACCGGCGTCGCGGCTACCGCTTTCCGGGAAGTGGGGTCGCCGCTACGGCTGGCCGGCAAATGGGCGCTGCTACTGCTCTTCGGGGAGTTGTTCGGGTGTGGCTTTGCTTTTCGTGGCCGCGGTGTGCAGTACCCGTAGGGTGATCAGGAGCACGCCGATGTCGTCGAGGTAGACCGGGTCGGGGATGAGGTCGACCGGGGAGATGGTGTAGACCACCGCTGCCCAGAACAAGGCCTTGGACTGCAGCGGGACGCCGGCGTCCCGCAGCATCCGGCGGGCGCGGAAGACGCGGACGAGCAGGACGACGGCGATCGTGGCGAGTGCGAGCAGGAGTATCACGGCCGCGATGGCCCAGAGGGATCCGTCCATGCCGTTCTCCTGCCCGCTGCCGGTCGGCGGATGCCGGGTGGGTGTGATGTCGTGCCGCGCCGGCCGTCCGCGGTGTGTTCCAGGCTACGACGAGTAAGCCGGTCCGATGTGCTCGGGCAGCAAGGCGCACGGGCGCCGCGGGCTGATCCGGCCTGTTCCGGAAGACGGTGCCTGGGTTGTGTCCGGAGAGGCCGGCCTGGTTCGCGGCGTCCGGCACGCACGATCGCCGCGTTGCCGGAGTGCCCAGCTGGCTCCGCTATGAGGGCACGGCCTTTTGCGTTCGCACGCGCCAGACGCTGCGAGCCCTGTGCTGCGAGCCCTGTTCTGAGGGCAGACGGCGCTACCTTCCGGACGGGGTCTAGGTTGTGGTGATGCGGATGGCGAAGAGCACGGTGTCGTCTCGTGCTTCGTGTGGACCGACGGTGTCCAGGAGGGACCGCAGCAGTGCGGGCAGTGTCGTGCCCGGTGGTGTGGTGGTGAGGTGGTGGGCGAGGCGGTCGATGTTGTCCTCGATGTCTTTGCCGCGTTCCTCTACCAGTCCGTCGGTGTAGAGCAGCAGGGTGTCTCCGGGGGCCAGTGAACGGCTGTCGCAGGTGCGTGCACTCGGTGGCAGGGCGTGGTGCAGGAGCATGTCGTGCTGGGTGAGGCTTTCCACGGTGCCGTCGGCGGTGACGAGCAGGGGTGCGGGGTGGCCGGCGTTGCTCCATTTGAGGTGCCAGTAGCCGTCGGCTGCCGGGCGGAGATGGGCGTGGACGGCGGTGCCGGTGGCCGGCAGGTCAAGGCGGCGGCAGGCCCGCTCGAGTGCGGTGAGGGCTTGCTCGGGGCCTTTGCCGGGGTGGTCGTGGTCGGCCTGGCGGAGCATGCTGCGGACCTGTCCCATGAGGGCGGCGGCTCGTATGTCGTGGCCGGTCATGTCGCCTACGGTCAGCGCCAGCCCTCCGGTCACGTCGGTGTTGTGTGCGTCTGGCAGTGGGTATGCGTCGTACCAGTCACCGCCGACCATGTCGTCCCGGGCGGCCGGCCTGTACCGGGCGGCGAGTTCGAGGCCGGGGGTGTGGGGGAGTTGTGTGAGCATGGCCCGCTGAAGCTGGCGGGCGACCGTCACCCGTTCGTCGAGGTGCAGGGCGCGCTCCACCGCCTGAGCGGTGTAGCTGGCGAGTGTGGTCAGCACCGCGAGCTCGTCCAGGCCGATCGTGTAGGGGGCGTCCCATCCCAGTACCAGGGCGCCGAGAACCCCGTGGGCTCCGCGCAGGGGCAGACAGGCGACGGTCGCGAGGTCCAGGGTGGCGAAGGCCGGGCTGCCTATGCCGCCGGTGGGGGCGTCGGTCTGTGGCGGGGTGTCGACCACGACGGTCCGGTTCCTCCGTACGGCCTGCGCGGCCGGCCAGGCCGTATCGAGGTCGAATGAGTCGGGGACGTCGGGCTGCTCGCCGTCGACGGGGCTTCGGACGTGGTGGAGTCTGCCCTGCCGCAAGAGGACGAGGTCGATGCGGGCGGGTTTGAGGTCTCCGCTGACCAGGTCTCCTACACGCTGTCGTACGTCGTCCAGGCTGCTGGTGTCGGCGAGGTCCTCGGAGGCCCGCAGCAGCAGCTCGGAACGGCTCAGGAGCCTGTGCGCACGGTGGCTTTCCCCCTGGGCCGTGTGCGCGGCGACCTCGGCGGCTTCGCGGGCCTGGCGCCCGTTCTCGGAACGCTTCCGCATCCGCATCTGCGCACTGCAGGCCCCCGCCAGGTCCGCCAGATCCTGCATGTCGTCCTCGTTCCACACCCGGGGGGCGGGGTCGATGACGGCAAGGACTCCCAGGACTTCGCCGGATCCTCCGATGAGCGGGACGCCGGCGAACCCGAACGCCGGTGAGCCGGTCTCGGCACGTGCAAGGAACTGCGGGCGCCCGCTTTTTGCGACCCGGCGGCAGCGTTCCAGCCCTTCCCGGGGCGGCAGCGCCTGAGGCGGCCAGCGTTCGGGGAGCGCTCCTGCGGCCTCGCCCGCTGGCTCCAGCCAGACGAGGCCGAGGGGGGCGGCCAGCACTCGGGCGGCGAGCCGGGCGAACCGATTCAATCCGTGGCCTCCCAAGATCCTGGGGAACGACGGGGCGAGTGGGCTTGTGCCATCTCCACCTGGGGCTTTTGCCTTTTGCCTCGGGCCCCATTTTAGGCAGGGGAGCGTTTTGAAGCACGCAAGCCCGGCACGGCCGCCTCTCACCCGACCTCCTGCGTCGTGCTTGCGGAGGCGAGCGCCCCCGCGGCCAGGGACCCCGCCGCCCAGCACAGGCAGGGCCCACCCCCCTTGCCGGCCGGTACGGAGGCCCCTGAAGGCCGGCGCCGTCTTCGAAGCGGTACGGGCGTGATGCCAGCTTGTCCTGCGGCAGGGTCTTCGGCGGTGCTTCCCGCAGCGGATCCGGCGGCCGGTCCACCTCACCCCACCCCGTCCTTTCGGCAGTCAGGCGGGCCTTGCGGCGTCGGGCCGCCGACGCGGTCCTCCTGGCCGTCTCTGCTCCTGTCCGCTGCGTGCGACGGCCCTGGCGCGGACGTCTACGGCCAGGCGGCCTGGCCCTCGCTGCCAGGCCAGGCCACTGCTTCAGCGGCAGCGTGATGCCGTCCGGCGCTCGCACTCTCACGCTCGTGCCCTTGGCCGCTGGTGCCCGCGCTCGCCCGTGCCCGCGCCGGCGCACGTGGAGTCGGCGGGTGTGAGGCCGGTGCCGGTGGCTGCCTCCGCCGTGAGACGGCCGATTCCCCGGTGCGAGGTTGACGGCCGCGGGGGGAAAGGGGGCGACCACGGGTCGTCGGAGGGCGCTGGATCGCTGGCCCTGGGCTGTGCTGCCGTATCCGTTTCTGGACGGGGCCCGCCCTCCCCGGCGGCTGCCGGGGGCGGAGTGTGGGTGTCAGCGGGCGATCGAGATCGCGAAGGGGGCGAATCCGCTGGACCGGATCACGTGCGGTACGAACAGTATCGCGGCTTCGGTGGCGCGGGCGGTCTGGATCCCGCCGAGGTCGGTGATCCATTCCTTGCGCCAGCCGAGGTCGGTGAGCAGTTCGCGGACCATCTGCTTGGCCTGCGCGTCGTCGCCGGAGAGGAAGACATCGGGCGCCCGGGTGAGTGTGTCGGGTGCGGTCATCACCGGGAAGAGCATGGTGTTGAGTGTCTTGACGACGCGTGTTCGGGGGAGTGCCTCCTGGAGTTGCTCGGCGAGGCTTGAGCCGGGGTAGACCAGGCCGGCGGGCAGTCCGTCGGGTCCGTCGACGGTGGCGTTGGAGACGTCGACGAGGATCTTGTCGCGCAGTTCCTCCCGCAGGGCTGCGAGCCGCTCCAGCGAGCCGGCGCCCGGGGTGGCGTTGATGACGACCTGGGCTTTCCAGGCGGCGTCGGCAGCGGCGCCGGGCGCGCGGTCCGCCACGCTCACCTCATGCCCGGCCCGGGTGAGGGCTGCGGCCAGGCTGCTGCCGACGCGGCCGTTTCCGAGAACTGCAAGGGTGGTCATGGTGATCTGGTCCTTCCGTGTGTGCGGGCTGTGGTGTGCGGTCAGCGTGAGAGCGTGGCGACGGCCCCGGCGTGGACGCCGGGTGCGGCGGCCAGGAAGCTTTCGCTGTGCGGGGTCCACGGGCGGCCCTCGGCGTCGGAGACCTGTCCGCCGGCCTCGGTGACGAGCAGCGCTCCGGGCAGCAGGTCCGCGCGGGCGCCGGCGAACTGCCAGAAGGCGTCGATCCGGCCGGCGGCCACGTTCAGCAGGTGCAGGGTCGCGGGAACAGAGGTGCGGACGACGAGCGCGTCGAGGAGCATCGCGGTGATCGAGGAGCCGACGCGCCGCACGACCTTCTCGTTCTCCTGCGGCCGGGCCTGGCTGGTGGCCACGATGCCCAGGCCGAGGTCCGCGGTCGGGGAGACGTGCAGCGGCCGGCCATCGAGACGGGCGCCCGCGCCGGTGAGCGCGGTGTAGGTCTCACCGGTGAGCGGCAGGTGAACCACGGTGAGCACCGGCTGGTTCTCACGCACGAGGGTGGCGGTCACCGCCCACTCCGGCAGGGCGTGCAAGTGGTTGACGTTGCCTTCGGCCGGATCCACGACCCACCATTCGCCGGGCGGCAGCGCCCCGCCGTCCAGCTCGTCCTCCACCCAGCCGGCCTCCGGGCGCAAGCTCGTCAGGCGCGGGCGCAGGATGTCGAGGGCCGCGTCGTCGTTGGCGGCCAGCGCGCGCATCAGCTCGTCGCGGCTCTGGTAGCGGACCACCTCCCCGAACCGCTCGCGCAGCACCGAACCGGCCGCGCGCACGGCGGTCGCGGTCTGGGCCAGCAGGCCGGCGTCCGAGACGGACAGGTCAGTGGTCTGAAGAGTTTCGGACATGGCGGTGCTCCCGTGTGAGGAGGGGTGATGAGGCCGGTCGGGGCCGAACTGCGCTTTGCTTCCCGCGCCTTCGCCTCGAACGTATCCAGCCCCACCATTAACTTCAAATGCATGTAAAGCACGACTAGCATTACTCGCATGCAATTGGATTTGAATCTGCTCGCCGCCCTCGACGCGCTACTGGAGGAGGGAAGCGTGGCCGGGGCAGCAGCACGCCTGCACGTCACCGCCCCCGCGATGAGCCGGAGCCTGGGCCGGATCCGGCGCACGACCGGGGACCAGATCCTGGTCCGCACCGGCCGCACGATGACCCCGACGCCGTATGCGATCGCCGTCCGGGAACAGGTACACGAGCTGCTGCACCAGGTCCAGGGGGTGCTGGCACCCAGCCGGGAACTCGACCTGGCCACACTGGAGCGCACCTTCACACTCCGCTGGCACGATTCCCTTGTCGCTCTGAGCGGCCCCGCACTGCTCACGGCCGTGCGCCGGCAGGCGCCGGGCGTGCGATTGCGTTTCGTCGCGGAATCGAGCACCGACACCCCCGAGCTGCGGCGCGGCGAGGTCGACCTGGAAGCGAACGCCAACAACCCGAGCGCACCGGACATCCGGGCCGAGACCGTAGGCGAGACCCCCCTCGTCATCGTCGTGAGGCAAGGGCACCCCCTCACCCGCGCCAGGACCCTCACCGCACAGCAGTACGCCGACGCCGAGCACGTCTCCGTCTCCCGACGCGGAAACCTCAGCAACGCCCTCGACGACGCCCTCGCACACCTCGGCCTCACCCGCCGCGTCGTGGCGACCGCGCCCACGGAAGCAGCCGCACTGGAGTTCGCGCGCGGCTCCGATCTCCTGATCAGCGTCCCCGAAGCCACCACACGCTCAGCGGCCGCCGACCCCGGCCTGGCCGTACTCCCCCTCCCACTCGAACTGCCGCCGGCACCGGTATACCTGTCGTGGCATCAGCGCTACGACACCGACCACGCCCACACCTGGCTGCGCGGGCTGGCACGCACCGCGCTGGCCACGTGCGCAGCGCCGCCCTCGGCGCCGTCCGGGCGCCTCACCCCTCCGCCCACACGATCACCTTGACGCCGCACCACGCTCGAGGCCGAGCAGCCCCCTGCACCTCACCAGGAATCTGCGCGGTTGATCGGCGGCATACGATTTCGGGTCCGGGTCGGTGTTCCGTGGCGGGATGTGCCCGTCGAGTACGGGCCGTGGGGCCGGGTCTGCGGCCTGTTCCGTCGGTGGCAGCGGACCGGCACACCTGGCCCCGGGTCCTGACCCGGCCAGGAGCGGCTGCGGTTGCCCCGGCGCTGTTCCGTTACGCGGTTCTGGCCGCGATGGCGGGTTGCCGTGCGCCTTGTTCGGATGGATGAAGGTCATGTCGGCCCCGGGCTGCACCCTCGAGGACCGCAAGGTGCTGCCGGCCTCCTGCTGGATCAGGCGTTCACCCTCGCGGAGCGGTCAGGTGTCGGCCGGCTCTCCTCTGGTCCCGGCCTGGTCGTGGTCCCGGCGGTATGCAGGGACCACGACCAGGCTGAGGGCCTACTCACCGCCGCTGCCAGTGGCGACGGTGAGGGTGATGAGGGCGAGGGCGGCGGTGGCGAGCTTGATGACGCCGGCGGCGGGCCAGCCCTGGTTGAGAGTGCGGGCGGTGCCTCCCGAACCGGTCTCGGAACGCTGCTCTACGGCGTGGACAGGGCCAGTCCTTTGCCGCCAGGACTTTCGTCGGGCCGCTCGGGACTTTTGTCCCTTAGGCCGCCTTCGTATTCATGATCGACTTTATGTGACTGATCAACAGATGCGTATATCCATACGCCTCGATGGGGGATTCTCATATGAACTCTGGCACCACTACGTCCCGTCGCACGTTCCGGACCGCTTGTGCCACCGTCCTCGCCACCTCCCTGCTGGTGGCCGTCGCGCCCGTCGCCTCGGCCGCCGGTGGGCCGGCTGCCGCGGCGAAGCCGGCGAACGCCGCCACGGTGGTGAACGTCGACGGGGGCGGCGCCTACCTCGACCTGGCCTCCGCCGGCTACACCTACGAGGAGGCCGTCGAGGCCTTCAAGGACTCCGCCGTCGTGACCGTCGTCCGGGGCGAGCTGCCCCGCGAGAACGGCGAAGCCTCTTCCCGCGTGGCCCGGGGGGTGTCCCTCGGCTGCTACGTCTACGTCAAGCTGAGCAAGTCCCAGGCCAAGGCCGTGAACGCCGGTTCGGCCGCGACCGCAGCCGGGCTGATCGGGGTTATCACCGGCGGCATCGGCGCCGCCGTCGCGGCCGGTGTGTACGCGTACATGGTCTCGCTCGGCAACGAGGGCATCGACCGGTGCAAGAACGGCGTGGAGATGAAGTTCACCTACACGGGCAGGTCGGCCGGGGTGAAGTGCTACTGATGGATAAGTCCGTCGTGCGCCGTCCCACCCCGCTCTCGACCGGGCTGGTCGTGGGCCTGTTCGTCCTCTTCGGGGTGCTCTCGTGTACTACATGGCGGTCCAGCGGGGATGGTCTGGCACAGACGCTCGCGCTCTACCTGACGGTGGCCGTCCCCGGCTGCCTGCTGGTGCTCTGGCTCATGCGCCGCTGGCAGCGGTAACAGCGCGACCTGTCCGCACTACCTGAAGACGCGGCGCCACCACGGCGGCCCGCCGCTCCCTGAGCGGCAGCTGGCCGATCTCGTCGTCCTGCTGTATCGGGACGGCCTCGTTCTCCCCGGCGGCGAACGTGGGCCCCGCCGGACCGGCGGGGCCCACGTGGGAGTGGTGGACCACGGTGGCCGACTCCTCTTCGTGTGCGGGGGAGCCGGTCACCTGGGTGCTGGTGTCAGGTGGCCGGGGTGCAGGTGGTGCTGGTCTTCCTGCGGATGTACTGCTGCATTTCGACGACGTGGCGGGCGTGTACGCGTTGGAGGTCAGCGCGTTGCGCCCGTTCACGTTGTCGATGTGCATGATCGCGTCGAACGCGCGGCCGACCTGGTGGGTCGGCAGGCCACCAGGCGGGAGAGTGTCTGACGGCAGTTCGCCGCCGTCCGGGCAGCCGCAACGACGCGAAGGCCACCTCCGCCCTCACCAGGGAAGGCAGGACAGAGGGCCCGCGACCGCCGCCGGATGGACCAGGTCACTGCTGACGCCTGCGCCGAAGCGCTACCACCAAGGTCAGGGCCGAGCAGTACGACACCGGCTACGTCCTGCGCCGCAGCATGTCCGCCAAGGTACTTCGCAGGAGGTCCGGACTTGTCCCACGGGGGGATGGCGGATCGCTGGGTGGGGCGCGTTGGTGGTCGTGGTTTCTGTCTTGTGATTCGGGGCGGGTGGTCGGGGCATACGGGGGGTTCGGAGGATGGGGAGGGTCTGGCATGGCTGTAAACGGGTCGTCGTGGGCTGCTGTGAGGCGTGGGGCACGGGGGGAGGTGATTCGTGCGGGTGCCCGGGCGGGTTTCGTGGCGCGGGGTGTGCTGTACCTGCTGGTCGGAGTCCTGGCCGTACGCATAGGAGTGACGGGCTCGAACGAGCAGGCCGATCGGGGCGGGGCTCTCACCGAGGTCGCCGCGACACCCTTCGGGGCCGGGCTGCTGTGGGCGCTGGGTGCCGGGCTTGCGGGGATGGCGGTGTGGCGGCTCTGCGAGGCGCTGTTCGGCTCGGCGGGGCCCAAGGGCGGCAGTGCGGGCAAGCGCGCCCTGTCCGGCGTCCGGTGCGTGTTCTACGGGGTTTCCTCGTTTTTGGTCCTGGCTTTCGCGGCCGGTGACCGGGGGAGCGGGGCGGGTTCCACCGACCGGCAGAGCCGGGACGTCACCGGGCGCCTTCTGGCTCTGCCCGGCGGGCAGTGGTGGGTGGGCGCCGCGGCCGCGGGGTTTGTCGGCGCGGGTTTGTGGATCGCGGGCCGGGCGGTACTGCGCGCCTACCGCAAGCACCTGGCCTGGGGCGGGATGACGAAGCCTCAGCGGCGGTTCATGGACGTGACGGGAATCGGTGGAGGGGTGGGACGCGGGCTCGTCTTCGGCGCGGTGGGCTACTTCGGCTTGCGGGCGGCGGTCACCTTCGACCCGAAGGAGTCCAAGGGCATGGACGACGCCATCCGCTCTTTCGCCCAGACGCCTGTGGGGCCGTGGCTCTTGGTCGCCGTGGCCGTCGGACTCGTCCTCTTCGGTGTGTTCTCCTTCGGCCAGGCCAAGTGGCGCGACGTCTGAGCCCGCCCGCACCCCCGGCGTAGTTTGGTGCCGGGGTTGCGCGGCACGCTGAAGTCCTTCAGGACAGATGGTCGATGAGCCCGAGGCCCTGCGGGAGCTCCTCCAGGAACTCACGGCGGGCGGGGTTGGTCTCGGCAGCTGCCGTCTCCCCGAGCAGGGCGATCAGCTCCTGCTGCTGATCACTCGACAGCGTGCTGACCACGTGGGCGACGCCCTCCATGACCTTGACCGCATCGTCCTGGTCCATCTGCTCGTCATCACTGCCGTCGATGAACCACAGGACATCGAACAAAGCCTCGGCCAAGGCGCGAGTCAGGGACGGGTACGAAGACGTCACGACGGTCTCCCAGCAGATCGACGGCAGAGCCCGGCCATCCCACCACACACCACCGACAATTCAACTGGCATGACCCGGAACGTAAGGGCCCACCCCGGCATCGTAGGGCGCCCGGCCACCGCCTATTCAGCCGCTGCCCGGGCCCGCCGGTCAGCGGCGTGGCGGACCGTTTCCCCGGCGCGCGGCGGGGCTGTCCTACTCGGCCGGCAGACGGAGCATCGGTTCGAAGGCCGCGTCCTCCTCGCCCTCGACCGAAGGGAGGAAGCCGTCCGGGACGGTGCGGGCTGCCGTGGTGAGGAGGCGGGCCAGGACCTCGGGCTCGGTGGCCGGGGGGAGGCGGAGGGCGGCGAGGAGGTGGTCGCGGACCTCGGGGTGGTCCGGGTTGTCCTCGAGGTAGTCGGCGTTGAGCGAGGGGGGACGGAAGCCGGCCAGGGCGTCGCGCCAGGAGGGGAGGACGATGGCCAGGGTCAGGGCCTCGGCGAGGGACTCCGCGATGAGGGAAGCCTGGCCCTCGGAATCGGTGTAGAGGACGGGGCGGACGCGGTCGGAGCCGGCCGGGCCGCAGAGGTAGTGGGTGCCTCCCGCGTTGCAGCCGGCCACCGGTTCCACCGGGAGACCGGTCGGCAGGGCGATCGACTCGATGGGGTCGGTCCGCGTGAGGTCGAACTCACCGTCGCAGGCGAGGTACGCCTCGAGCGCAGGGTCGGCGGCGATCCGGCGGAGCAGGGCCTCGTCGGAGAGGGCGGCCGGGTTGAGGCCGCGGGCGGCTTCGGGGGTCAGGGGGTGGCCCGCGAGGACGTGGCGGACGGTGTCGAGGGGGACGGGCCGCCCGTAGTCCTCCTCGAAGTGCGCCTGGACGGCCTCTGGGGAGCGGTCGGTGAGGAGGCGGAAAAGGTGTCCGGAGCCGTCCGGGTCCGGGCTGCCCGAGGGGAACTCGATGCCGGAGCCGGTGCGCCATGCGCTGCCGCCGGTCTCCCACCACAGGCAGGCGGTGACCCGCGGGGCGCCGAGGCCCTCGTCGACGAAGGCCGGGTCGTCCAGGAGCGGGCGCAGCGCGACGGGCACCTCGTCGATGACACCGGGCCAGACCTGTTCGTCGTCCGTGCCGTACGGACTCATCTCCGACTCGTGGTCGAAGCCGCGGACGAGCACACCGGCCGGGGTGAAGAGGACGGAGAAGTCGTCACCCGAGCCGTTGTCCATCAGGGCCACCTCCGTCCCAGGCCCCCAGGTGGTGGAGAAGGAGTAGCGGGAGAACCGCGGGTCGCGGCAGATCGCCTGGTCCAGCACGGCCAGCGCACGCAGGTACGCGCGGAGCTCGGCGGGGTCGGGGAGGAGGGCGGCGGTCGTGTGCACGGTGTCCATGGGCTCATGTAAGCAGCAGGCACCGACATCCAGGGCGGCGGTTCGGCCCCACCCGCTCTCTCACTCAGGGAACGAAAAGCCCAGCTCACGCAGGCGGGGCAAACACACTGCGAGGCATTGCTCCACAAACACGGCATCGGTTCGTACAAGGACGTCCTCGCGCAACGGCGCTCCACTGGCGACGAAGGTCCAAGGCTTGCCCCTCTCTGCCATCCGCTCAGCATCGGCCTTGAACAGCACCGTTACGCCCTGTTCAGCCAGTGCTTCCATAATCGCGACGACGCTCTCCCCTCCCGAGGCGCCATCGGACGAACATACTCACTCCGGGCCGGACCCTGAACACCGCCCGCATGACCCAAAGTGACCGATCGGGGCGCTCTGAGCTGGAGTACGCGACACCTCAACATGCGAGCTCACCGGTCCCGAGGCCGTTTGAGCGGCAGCAGCCGCTGGTGTTCAGTCGGTCGTGAGCAGGGCGACCACGATGGCGTCGTCGCGGTGGGTCCCGCCGCCGTCGTTCTTGTCGAGCTCGCCGTCCTCGGCGGCGGCGACGAGAGCGTCCGCCAGGGCCTGCGGGTCGCTGGCGTGCTTCCGGCACAGGGCCTCCCAGACGTCCGGGTCGACCTGGTCGGAGATGCCGTCCGAGACCAGGAGGCCGAGCGGGACGTTCGCGGGGATCTCCAGCTAGCGGCACGTCATCTCGGTCGCCTGGGACAGTCCGAGCCGTGCCCGGTTGTCCTGGGTCTGCGCGATCTCCTCGGGCACGATCTGGATGCTGCGGCCGCCGTTCCAGCGCAGCCACTCGCCCATCGTCTGGTCCGAGCTCCAGAGGGTCAGTTCCTTGCCGTCCCAGCCATAGGCGTGGCAGTCGCCGATCCAGTGGACGCTGGTGGGAAGGCCCGGCTCGATCGAGGCGACGATCGCGGACCAGCCACCTCCACGACAAGGCACTCCCCGAAACCCAGGCCACACGGGAGACAGGCTGGGCGTCGATGAACGCGGTTACCGCTCGCCGGAGTCCAAGATCAGCCGCGCGCAGGCGGACCGCCTCCTCGATGCCGCCCGCCCCGTCACCACCCACACCGACCCGGCCGCCACCCGGGCCGCGCTCGACTACGGCTTACCCCAGCGTGACCTGCTCGCCGTCTCCGCCCGCTCCACCGACATCGCTGGGCACATACCGACTGCCTCGCCGTGCTCGCTCACAGCAGCTCTCAGCCCCCGAACAAGCCCACAGCCCGGCAGGGCGTCCACGACGTCCGCACCCCGCCCACGCCGCGCGCCGAACCACCATCTGACCCGACCACCACCGCCGGCCGCGCCCTCGTCGCAGAGCTCCTCGCGCCCCGCCACGAGCTCGGCGAGCTCATGCTGGACATCGCCCCCCCGCCTACCGCTCCGGCACCGCCGGCACCGAGCCCCAGGTGCTGCTCTGCGACCAGATCGCCGAGCCCACCGACCAAGACCTCGCCACCCGCCGCTACGCCCCCACCGGCGACCACCGGGCGCTCGCGGAGTTCGGGGGCCGGTGAAGGAGAAGGGCGTGTTACGTGAGGCCGCGGCCCTGCTGTGCCGGCGCAGCAGCGGCGCTGGTGGGGGAGTGGTGGATGGTGGACCGGGACGACGACGGAACCCTGGTACTGAGCGCGTTCATGCCGCAGGACGTCGACTCCGACGGTATGACGAGCGGGGCGGGCGTGTCCTGGTACGCCTACCTCGGCACCCCGGCACACCCCGGCGCCCTGGACTGCGCCGCTCACGCGCAGGCACCTGGGCGTCGTGTCCCAGACACCGAGTACGTGGCTTTGTTCGGAGTTTGGACGGCTGTTGTTCATCGTCTCGGGAGGCGGTTGGATCGGGGCGGGGTCGGTGTTCACGAGAACGGGAGGCACCTGATCCGGGGCCTGTTCCGGGTGCCGGTGGGAGTGGGCTGAGGGGATGTCGTGGAGTGGTCGATGGGGCTGCTCGGGTTCGCCGCCGGGCTCCTGATATCCGTCGTCACGGCGCCCGTGGGCGTCTCCGGAGCGGTCTTCCTGCTGCCCGTCCAGGTCAGTGTGCTGGGCGTGCCGAGCCCGGCCGTGACACCCACGAACCTGCTCTACAACGTCGTGGCCGGCCCTGGTGCCCTCCTGCGCTACTGGAGAGCCGGACAGCTGGGCGGGCCGCTGACCCGGCTGCTGATCGCAGGCACCGTGCCCGGCGTCATCGTCGGTGCCGGAATTCGCGTGTTCGCCGTTCCCGGCCCGCGCGTCTTCCGCCTGCTCATCGCTGTCCTGCTCCTGCCGCTCGGGCTGTGGCTGTGGCTGCGGACCGTACGCCCGGCCCCGCCCCGGGCCAGGGAGAAGCTGCTGTCGCCCCGCGCGACGACGTCGCTGGCCCTGGCCGTCGGCGTGGCCGGCGGCATCTACGGAATCGGGGGCGGCTCGCTCCTCGGCCCGATCCTCGTCGGCCGCGGAATACCGGTCGCCACTGTCGCACCCGCAGCACTGGCCTCCACCTTCGTGACCTCCATCGTCGGCGCCGCCACGTACGCGCTGCTTTCCCTGGCCGCCGCCGGTGAGGTCGCCCCCGACTGGCTGCTGGGCCTGTCCTGCGGCGCCGGCGGACTCCTCGGCGGATACCTCGGCGCACACCTCCAGCCGCACCTGCCCGAGAAGACCCTCCGGCTCCTGCTCGGCACCCTCGCCACCGGTATCGGCGCCCTCTACGCAGCCCAGATCCTTCGCTGACCGTGCGGCGACCAGCCGTGCCGGAGCACCGGGGCGCTGTCGAAACTCGTGACCATTCCGGCCCCGACGTCAGCCCGCTGCGCCTCCCGAACCGGTGTCGAAGCGCTGTCGTTCTCGCGTACAGAGCCACCGGACTCACCACGCCCGGCGCCACCCGCACCCGCGGCTGGGTCGACGACTGCTCCCCGCGCACGCGGGGATGGTCTGTTCGAGCGCCTGGCCGAGGCCGCGAGGAGCTGCTTCGCGTGCATTTGGGGATAGCACGTGTTTGCGAAGCTGCATTTCGGCTGCGTGCTCTGCTTCTTGCGTGCGCAGGATGGATTTGCCGGCGTGATGCGGCTGGTGTGGGCCGACAGTCAGGGAGTCTTTTACAGACCTCTCATCGATCTGTGAACGATTGTGTACCTTTGCGTATTTCTGCGCCTCGGCTAGGAGCGTTGCGTCTCCCCGACCGGCCGCAGCAGCCCCAGCCGCTCCCGTCCGCGCAGCGCGTACTTCACCACGGCGACCTTGTCGGTCCTGCTCAGGGCCTGACGCAGGAGGGTGTACGGCTTGTTCGCGACCTCGCCCTTTGGCCGCGGGCAATAGTCGCCGGTGCCGAAGCTGACGTTGCCGGCGTCGATGAACGCCACGACTTCGATGGCCCGTGCGGTGGGGGGCGGCATCCCGGACAGGTCGTCCTCGGTGATCGGGATCAGCTCGTCCTTCGTGACCTCGTACGCCTTGCCGATCACGTCCTCGGTGAGCACCTGGCCGTCGATCTCGCGCCGCTTCTGGTAGCGGACGCGGCCGCCGTCCTCCACGTGCACCTGCCGGAAGTGGACGTCCTGCGTCTCCGTGGCGGGCTCGAGAGTGATCGGAACGGTCACGAGTCCGAGGCTGATGGCGCCGTTCCCTATGGGTCGGGGCATCGGGTGATGCTCCTCCGGGACACCCCCTTGGGGTCCGCCCTCAGGTTATGCAGACTCAACCATGTTCCCGTGGCCGGCACACCCGGCTGCCGCCGCCCAGGGGCAGCCGTGCCACTGACGCTGGACGCGTACGGAGGCGTGGGCCGGGCGGTTGGAAGGCGGGCCGTAATCAGTTGCCGGGGGAGGGGGCGGGGAACGCGGTGTGGTGCTGCGCAGGCGTCCATCGACTGGTGGACGCCTGGGTCGAAGCTGCCGCTCGGTTGGCGGGTGGAGGTGTGTGGCTCGGGTGCGGTGGGTGACGGTGGGAATGCCCGGGAGGGGGCACGGCGCGCTTGTTCAAGAGATCCGGAACGGCCGGCCGAAGCGTACCGACAGGCCCTGCGAGTACAGCAGGCTTGCTGGTGCGGACGCGTCGACGGTCAGGCCGGTGGCTGCCCGCACGAGTTGGTCCTCGAGCAGGAGCAGCGCCGCGTCTCTGAAGCGCCATGGCTCGTGGTGCAGTGGCCAGTAGAGTGTCCGGCCCCGGGTCCGGGCGTGGAGGCCCCATCTGGCGGTCAGGAAATTCTCCAGCGGGTTCGGGCCCCGCTCCTCGCCCTCGATCGCGGCCCAGAGCCGGGAGTGGGGACATTCCCGGCTTTTGCGTCGAATGGTGTAGAGGATCCTGTCTTCGAAGCGGTCGCAGCGGGCGGACGCCCAGCGGTAGGGCAGTCCGAACAGTGAGTTCGCGGCGATGACGGGAAGCAGCCGGCTGCAGTCCAGGCTCAGGAACACCACCCCGCGCCGACCGGCTGCGTCGACGCTGTAGAGGCGTACGTTGATCTCCTCGAACCGGCCTCCGTAGGGCACGGCGGGGCCTCGCGCCAGACGGAGTTCGCGCATGCCGAAGAAGACGAGGCCGACGTAGGTTTTCCCGTCGAGTACGTCCGGCCGCGTTCCCTTGGGAAACAGATGGGCGACGGTGTCAGGCGATGTCTCCCAGTGCACGAACACCAGATCGGTCCATCGCTGGCGGAAGACGCTTCCGGAAGAGTGTTGTGGAGCGGCCGCCGGCACTGGCTGCGGCACCGCGTATCGGTCCGCCCGGCGCACGGGTGATCCATCGCAACTGCGGCGCGGCCTCGCCATGGCTTGCTTCTCCTCCTTGCCCGATGGCGTCACCGTGGGGGTGCTACCCGGCGTCGGCGGGGCCCGCAGGGGTTTCCTCCCGCTCGTAGTTCGCCAGCGCCAGCCCCAGGGTGAAGAACGTGGGCGCCCACTCGCCGACGAAGATTCCCCAGCGGTCGGCCCTTTCCAGGTTCTCGCTTCGCCGCGAGGTGAGCCACGAGGCGAGCGACAGCCCGATCGAACCGAAGGCCGCGAGGTAGGCGTGTTCGCTGGTGACTCCTGCTTCGTGGAGCTTCTTGACGATCATCTTGGTTTCCCGCTTTCGTCGAGTAGGACGAGGGCGTCTGCTCGGGAGTGAGCAGACAGGTCCGGTCCGCTCAGGAGCGCGTGGTCGCCGGCCGGCGCTGGTGGTGCCGGCCTGGGGGCTGGGGCGCTGCGCGGAGCGCCCTGGCCGGCCCTCTCACAGCTTCGAGTCGCTCTCGGGGCCGGCCGGGGCAGTGGTCCCGGGGTCTTTCGCCCGCCAGAGGCCGGCGGAGCAACCGGGTGGGAACGAGGGGAAGGCGTGACCGGCCAGATCGATGAGCCAGAGGTGCCCGGCGGCGCAGTCGCACTCGTAAAGGCCTGCTCTTGGGGTGCAGGCGCCGGGCGTGTGGGTCTCGGCAGGGGACATGAGATCTCCTTGACAGAGCGTGGGAGTGATGCGACGGAGAGGGTGAGCGCCTGTCTCCCGCGGAGGAGTCCTCGGCCCGGGCGGGCGTACGCGGTCCACCGCAGAGGGAGCGTGACGTCGGTCCGAGCCCTTCAGGACGGGCACGCGATTGAGTGTCTGAGCGCCCTCCTCCTTTCCCGGGGCACGCGCCGCCTGTGGTTGATCCGTCAGCGCGCGGCCGTGCCGGGCGGAGCGGAACACCGGTGGGGTGACGTCCTGCGCGTCCCGGGTGCTGCCGGGGCGTCGGGCAGGCGGGGAAACCAGCGGAGAGCGCTGTCCGTGCAGTGCGGGGACCGAGGCGGGCGGATCGCCGCCGGCGAACCGCCTCGCGGGCTCCGCTTCCGGGGCACGGTGCTTCTTCGCCGAACTGCCGGCCCGGAAGGCAGATGTGAGCGGATGCGCGGGCGGCGCCTGCCGGCTGCGTTGCGCCGAAGCCGGATACGGTGCGAAGACCATGTCATGCTCCTCTGGCAGGGTCACCGTTCCTCCTGACGTTCGCCGCACCGATGCATCAGGGCAACACGCACTGATGGTGCAGCGAAAAATGCGCCTCTTCCCAACGGGTCCGGTCACACAGCCGCACGTGCCGGGCTCACCCCGGGGGGCCGCGCTCCGTCGCCCGGATCCTGCCGTCGCCCGGAAGCCCCCGGCCCGACCGCGGCTATTCCTGCGGGGGTACCGGCGATGCCTCTGTGCTGGCCCCGAGCTGATGCGGCCGGAGCCGGTTGGCCCAGTCGGTGCGGGGCACCTCGAAGGGCCTTCGGTACGCGGACATCTCGCCCGGCAGACGGTCGGTCAGGGGGCGCAGAGGATGCGAGGGCGGGATCCGGCGGCGCAGTCTCCTCGTCGCGGACCTTGGACCCCAGGACGAAGGCGCCGATCAGCACGGCGACGACGATCACTCCGATCAGAACGAGCACAGCGGCCTCCCGTGGTGCGAAGCGATGGATCTGCCCCTGCTTCAGCCCCCGCTCCGCAGACGGATGCAAAAACAACGAAAAGTCCATCTTCGGGAGAAATCGGCCAGGCGCCGGCAGGAAGACATGACGGAAGAAGAGCGCTCAGAGACCCCCCACCGTCCCCGCGCGTGGTCACCGCCTCCTCCAGGGCAGATGACTGCCCTCGGCGGGGTGCGAGGGCTGAAGGACGGCCGACCGTCTGAGGGTGTGGTGCGGGAGGGACGGGGGCCGGGTCTGGGTCGCTTCAGTCCGTACCAGCCGCATTCGGCACCCGTGCGGTCCATGACCACGGTCACGAGTCGGATGGCCGCCCGTTCCAGGTGCCAGCTGCGATCCTCGGCATTCGCTCCGCTGGATGGAGCCAACCGCTCGAACCGCTCAGCCAACTCCTCCAGCCAGTCGCGCCATTCCAGCAGCGACGCGACCACTTTGGCGGCCGTTGCTGCGGGCCCACCCATGGAATGGGAGGTGCAGCACCAGTGGGTGACGACGCCACCGCCGCCACCCTCGCCGACCGCCCAATGCCAGCCGCAGGTCCATCGGCCGTATCGGGCGGCCAGGAGCGCCGTGACCTCGGTGGTGAAGCGATGTTTGTCTTCCCACCCGGCATCGTCAGGAGGCACCATCGAGGCGATCACCGTGGTGATCTCGGATGCCTCCGCTTCGTCCCAGGCGAAGGCGATGCGGTCGGGATCGACGGCAGACCACGGCAGCCAGGCCGGAGCGAGCTCGTAGTTGATAGCCGTGGTGTTCCTCCAGAACCAGGCACGGTAGGACAACCGGGCGATCATGCCAAAAGCTCGTAGCCTCTGCACGCAAATTTCTGGCACACCCCTCACCCACCTGGGCCCACAGCGCGACACTGCCTGGCCATCTGCCCCGCCCGATACGGCACTCCACTGAGCACGTTCACTTGTACGTGGGTGAGCACTTCGAGAAATACGCCGGCAGGAGTGCACGCGGCTGATGCCGTCCGGCGTCCAGCAGCAGCTCGCCTTCCTCCGGGAGCACCACTCGGCTCGGTGGAGTTGCTGGCTACGTCGGTGCGGCATGAGGCTCATTTGACTGCTGTCACTGAGCTCTTTCCAAGCTGGCGGTACCTGTGAGCCTCACAGATCGTCTGTTCACCGCCCCCGCGTGGTGAGCAGCTTGATCTGTCCAGCCGCACCTTGCGGTTCCTGACCGGACGGCTGGAGGCCAGGCGGCGGGAGATCGGGACGCGTTGGCGACGCCTTCCCGCCTCGCGACAGGCTCTGCTCGCCCTGGCCCACCTGCGATGCGGTGACACCTACGCCCAGCTGGCCGCCGGGTTCGGCGTCGGGATCGCGACCGCCTACCGATACATACGCGAAGCCGTCGAGGCCCTGGCAAGCCTTGCCCCGTCCCTGGCCGAGGCGATGCGGACGATCCGGGAGAAGGCGTTCGTCATCCTCGACGGCACCCTGCTGCCGATCGACCGCATCGCCGCCGACCCCCCCCCATTACTCCGGGAAGCACAAGCGCCACGGCATGAACGTGCAGGTCCTCACCGATCCGCTCGGACGGCTGCTCTGGGCCTCGCCGGCTCTGCCCGGCTCGACCCACGACCTGACCGCCGCACGGCAGCACGGGATCATCGAAGCCCTCGCCGAAGCAGGACTCAGATGCTGGGCGGACAAGGCGTACCAAGGCGCCGGCAACCCCGTCCTCGTACCGTTTCGGGGCCGGCTCCTCAAACGGTGGAAGCGCCGCCACAACACCACCCACGCCAAGATCCGCTGCCTCGGCGAGCAGGCCACGGCCACCCTGAAGGGCTGGCGTCTCCTGCGGAAGCTCCGCTGCAGCACCAACCGAATCACCGACGTGGTGAAGGCCGTCCTCGTCCTTCACCACGCGTCAGCGTGAGGTTGGAAAAGGCTCAGTAATTAGAGGTCCTGGATCTCTGATGGGCCCGGGGCGGCGTTGTTCAGCCCGGGGCAGGACGTGTGTGGTCCGGTCGGTGCCGTGGTGACCCCTACGACACCTCCGACCGTGCGAGGCCTTTGTAAAGACTGGTGGCGCTGGGCGCCGGCCGGTCCTCGCACGTTCTGCCCCGCGGGCCCGTCGGGTTCGGGATCCTCGATGGATGAGCTGCCGCACGGTGACGCGTTTCTCCTCACGAGCTTCGAGCTCTGGACACGGCGTGCGCCCGTGCGGTCTGGCGGTGCCGCGCACGGCTGATGAGGTGGCGGGCCTTGGAGCCCTGGAATTAGTGCGCCGTGCGGCCCCGCGTGCTCGCCTTCGAGATCAGCACCGGAGAAGGGGCGGGATTCGTGGACGTGTTCTGTGGGATCGACTGGGCGGAGGGACACCACGACGTCGCGCTCGTGGACGACACCGGCAAGCTGCTGGCCAAGTGCCGGATCAATGATGACTTGGACGGCTACCGGCTGCTGCTGGACCTCCTGGTCGAGCACGGCGACTCCGCGGAGACGCCGATCCCGGTGGCCATCGAGACCAGCCGCGGCCTACTGGTCGCCACGCTGAGGCAGGGCCCCCGGCAGATCTACGCCGCCAATCCGATGGCCGCCTCCCGCTACCGTGACCGGCACGGCGTCAGCCGCAAGAAGTCGGACCCAGGCGACGCCCTGGTGCTGGCGAACATCATCCGCACCGACGCTCCGATGCACCGCCCGCTGCCCGCCGACACCGACCTGGCCCAGGCGGTCGCCGTCCTGGCCCGCGCACAGCAGGACGCGGTCTGGAACCGCCAACAGGTCGCCAACCAGCTCCGATCCCTGCTCAGGGAATACTTTCCGGCGATGATCGAGGCCTTCCGGGACAAACAGGGAACTCTGACCCGCCCCGATGCCCGCCGGATCCTGGCCGTCGCACCCACACCTGCCTTGGCCGCCAAGCTGCAGATGTGGAAGCTGACCGCCATGCTCCGGCGAGCCGGCCGCCGCCGCGGCATCGAAACCGACGCCGAACGAATCCAGCAGCTCTTCCGCGAGGAAGCCCCTCGGCAGCTGCCCCTCGTTGAGGACGCCATGGGCAAGCAGGCACAGGCCCTGCTCCTGCAGCTGGACGCGGCCTGCCAGGCGGTCGACGACCTGGCGCGGGCCACTGAGGAGGCCTTTCGCTCGCACCCGGACGCCTCGATCATGCTGAGCCTTCCCGGCATCGGCCCTCAGGTCGGTGCCCGCATTCTGGGCGAGATCGGAGACGACCGGACCCGGTTCGCCACGGCTGGTGGGCTGAAGGCTTACGCTGGCTCGGCCCCGATCACCCGGGCCTCTGGCAAGCGTCGCTATGTCGGCCGCCGGTTCGTGAAAAACAACCGGCTCAACCACGTCGGCCACCTGTGGGCCTTCGCCTCCATCAGCGGTTCTACCGGGGCGGAGGCCCACTACCGGCGCCGCCGAGCGGGAGGGGACTGGCACATGCAGGCACTGCGGCACCTGTTCAACCGGATGCTCGGCCAGTTCCACCACTGCCTCCTGGCGCGCACTCCCTTCGATGAATCGATCGCCTTTCCCACACAGCCGCTACGAGCCGGGACAGCCGCTAGGTGAAATGAACGGGACAGCTCGTCCGGGGGCGGCCGAGCGACGACCACGCCCCTGAGACCCCAAGCGCAAACGATCGCCGCCCGGCTCGTCGTCCCGTCCTCCGAGTGACCGCTGTCCAGCCCACACGATGAGGCGATACCGGAAGGTGCGACCATCGTCGGATGCGAGGCATCGATGAACTGGTCAATGTGGAAGATCCGGCGTGGCCGGAGCTGCAGGGGGCTCTCAGGGCGAGCTCCGTGCCGGTCCACGTGCTGCCCGGAGACCCCAGTGAGAGCCGCCGGTGCCTTCTGCAGATGCAGGTCACCGCACGATCGGCGCTGGGCGCATTGGCCTTGCACACCGGCGGATTGCTCGTGGACAACGGGTGGCTGCGAGTGTTCGGCGGGGGTTCGGGTTCGGTCGAGGGTGGGCGGCTTCCGAGTCTGGCGCAGGTCAACCGCTTCCCCACGGACTTCGATCCCAATTGGCATCCTGCGACAGGCCTTGTCGTCGGCCACGACATCGTCGGAGGGGTCTTCGCGTTGAACGGTGGCGATCCTGCGGCCGCGGGCCGCCCCGGGGCACCTGGACAGATGACGTACTTCGCTCCCGACACTCTGGAGTGGGAGGCGATGGAGATGGGCCACTCCGGGTGGGTCTCCTGGCTGCTCTCGGGCAGGCTGGAGACCTTCTATGACGGAACGCGCTGGCCCGGCTGGCGCGAGGAGGCCGAAGCCCTGGCTTTCGAGCAGGGCCTGTCCGTGTATCCGTTCCTGTGGTCCGAGGAAGCTCACGCCGATCTCGCAGCCACGAGTCGGCGACCTGTGCCGATGCGCGAGGTGCTGGGAGTCGCAGCGGACTTCGCCCGCCAGATGGGGCCGTCCGATCCGGGGTTCCTGGGCGACCTGTGACTGGCTTCGCCGACCGTCCTGGTGCGTCAGCTTAGGCCCGGAGCTGGTCAACTCGGCCGATGTTGTGCGGGCGCGATGGGGCGGCGATCACCCCACGGCTTGACGGCTTAACTGCATGAGGTGTCTTTGTACGCGTAGCCGTGCAAGGAGGTCTTCTCTCTCCAGGCCGGGGCGCGGCCGGCGGGGACCTCCACCGCCGGCCCTACGGCCGCGAGACGCTCTCGCGCAGGGCCCGCAGCCGCTCGATCGTCCCGTCCACGCCCCACACGGCGACCCCGCGCGCGGCGGTCGACAGGGCGAGGACGGTGGTCTCCTCGTCGTACGACAACCGCCGCCACGCCGCGTCGTCTGCCCGACTGCACCGAGTGCCGCCGCGAGGTCCAGCTCCGCGGTGAACGGCCCTGACGGTGGCCGCTTGCCCGGCCGGGCAAGCGGCCACCGGGGGTCAGCGTGTCCGGGTGGTCCGCCGCCGGGCTGTCTTCGGCGCGGTCCAGCGCACTGCGCCGAAGACGACCGCGGCGGCCAGGAGCCCGTACGCGGGGTGAAGGAAGGACAGCAGGATGCCGGCGCCCAGGCCATGGAAAGCAGCCCAAACGTTGGGGTGCTTGAGGATCAGCCGGTCGGTGGCCTGCCGGTCACGGCGGGCGCGCTGGTAGGCCAGGAGGGCGAAGTAGCCCGCCCAGCAGATCAGCAAGACCGCGTACAGGCCGTCGCTGGGGTTCCAGCGCATCGGACATACCCCCTGGTGATCAGTAGCATCCCTTGGCGGCGCGCTTCTGGCGTTCCGGCTTCAGCGTCGGGCCGATGATCTTCAGCTTCACGCAGTTGCCCTCCTCGTAGTACCGGCCCGCCGCGATCGCGATGCCGCCGGCCTGGGCCGCGATCGGCATGCAGATACCGCCGGCGGCCGAGCACACAGCCGCCCCGAGAGCGACGATGTACCCCGCGTCCCGGGCGTTACGTGTCTCGTTGCGGTTCAGATACAGCGTCCCGGTCACGATCCCCCAGTTGAACTCCCAGTACGGAGTGATCTGAGGCGTCCCGCCAGGACCCGGAGCGGGCCCGGACGCCTCCCACAGCGCCCCCTCAGGCAGTGCCCCCGGAGCAGACGAGGCCGGGGAGCCGGCGTCGGCCAACGCTGCCGGGGCAGCCCCCAGCAGGAGCGCCCCCGCAGTGGCCGCAGAGACCGCTGCGCAGAGGATGCGTCGGATTCGGTTCATGTCTGGAGCTCCTCGTCGTAGGCGAAACGGACAGGTCGCGACCCGTACCCGTAGTGACGGCCCGTCAGCAACCTCGCTCCAGAACAAGATCATGTGAGGTTCGGTCGTGATGTCACTGGGATGTTCGGCGTTCTACGTCACTGACGTGTAGACGTGTTCGTGCTGTTCAAGGGCTGCTAGATCGGTTGATCATGGTGGCAGTTCTCCGAGCGTTGCAGTGACGTGAAGCCGTATCGGCTGGTGTCACGTTCGCCGAACCTCCTTTGTGATTACGGCCTTGTCGCTTGGGGGGCTTCTTCCGCTGGAGATGGGCGCCTTCGGGCTGTGGACTGCGCTTGCGGTTCCTTGCTCCGCCCGGCGTGCTTTACGTAGCGCGTGCGGCGAGGGGGTGGGAGTGAAACGGATGGGTGTCACCCGTCGTGGTGATCGGCCGGGTGGTTGCCTGTGGTGCCGGATCTAGTCTCACGTCAGGCACATCTTTCGCTCGGTCGCCTGGCTGGACTTCGCTATCTTGCAACGCCGTTAACTGCTGGAGGCTGTACGTGATCACCATGCCGTTATCCGCCCGCCCGCTTTACGGCTGCCGGCACCGGTGACGAGAGGGGATGTCGCCCCGGAGGCTGCGGAGGCGGGCTTGGGGCGGCATCGGGACGAGTTGCGGCCCGCTGCGGTGGCCCGGTTGCTGCAGCTGCGTGGGGCGGGGGAGCTGAGGACGGCGCATGTACGGCTGGTCGCCGAGTCAGTGGACGTCAGCGTGCGGCAGGTGTGGCGCTGGCTGGCCCGCGCGGAGGAGACGGGTAGCACGGAGAAGCCGGAGCGCAGGCGGTTCCGTATCACTGAGGAGATCATCGAAGTCCTCGCCGACCACCAGGGCAATGTGAAACGCGCTCACGAGTACCTGGTGCGCGTGGCCGAGGCGGCGGGGGAGAAGCCGGTCGGTCTGACCACGCTGCACGACGCGATCGCCCGTGACCTGGACCCTGGTTTCATGGCGGGTCTGCGGGAGGGGATTCCGGCCGCCCGCGGCTTCGACCCCGCCTTCCATCGCCCGGCGGTGGCCCGGAACCAGGTGTGGGAGGGGGATCACAAGCAGGCTCCGCTCGTCGTGATGATGCCCGACAAGAAGCTGTCGAAGGTGTGGGTGACCTGGTTCGAGGACCGCGGTACCAGCTATGTGATGGGCTGGGCGGTCACCGCCGGCAGTGCGCACCGCGGCTCGGTCCTGGCGGCGGTGCGGGCTTCGGTCCTGCGGGAGGATCCTTACGGGCCGGCCGGGGGACTGCCGCACCTGGTACGGGTCGACGGCGGTGCCGACTTCCTGTCCAAGACAGTCCGGCGGGCCTTCGGCCTGCTCGGTGTCCCTGCACACCGGGTGCGCAGCGCCCGCCACAAGGGCGGTGTCGAGCGGCTGAACCGAACCGGCGTGACCCGCTTCTTCGCCGACCTGCCCCGCTACACCAAGGCGCCCCTGCTCGATCACCGCCGCCGTGTCGGCGAGACGGACCCGCCGTTGACCTTCGAGGCATTCGTGGAGCTCCTGGGGGAGTGGGTCACCGAGCACAACACCCAGCACGTGGTGAAGCGCACCGGGCTGACGCCGCTGGAGGCGTGGCTGGCCGACCCGACCGAGATCCGTCCCGAGCCCACCCCGGCCGAGCTGCGCGCGTTCATGCTGGAGAGTGATCACCGGCTTCGGAAGATCACCAGCCACGGGGTGGAGTTCGCGGGCCGCTGCTACATGCCGGAAAACGGTGTGGGCCGCATCGGGGTCGAGGTACGGGTGCGGTGGATGCCGCACCACAGCCACGAGATCGACCTGTACACCTTCCGCGGGGACCGCTACCTGGGCCGGGCGTTCCTCAGTGACGAGGCCACGAAGGAGCTGCGCGCCAAGGTCCTTGCCGACCGCCGGGAGCACAGCGCTGAGCTGCGCCGGGCCCTCAAGCGCTCCGGTGAGCGCAGGCACGACCGTTATCTGCCGGCTACCGAACCCCAACTGCCTGTCTCTGCGACCCGCATGACCAAGGAAGAGGCGCTCGCCGAACTCGCGGGCCCCAGCCGGTCAGCGCCTGCCGCGCCTCGCCGGCGCGTGGAGCCGTATCAGCCTTTGACGCCCGTCCCAGCCGGCTGGGTGCGCCCCGGCCAGGCCACTGCCCCCGCCGATCCGTCTTCGGAGGACGCATGACCACCACCGCCGCCACTTCTGCCGCGCCGCCCGAGTCGGGGCCGCCGCGCCGTCCGGATCTGCGCCCGCAGTTCTTCCTCGGCCTTAAGGACTCCTCACTGGTCGCCACCGACACGCTGCTGCAGATCAAGGACACCGTCGTCGACACCGTCGAATCGCGGGCCATGTCGGTGATCTACGGCGACGCGGGGCTGGGGAAGAGTTTCGGCACCCGGGCCACGATCCAGGAGATGAACCCAGATCTGATCCTCCCGCTGGACTTCGCTCGTTCCCGCCCGGGGCCGAAGGACCTGCGCGAGGAACTGTTCCACCAGATGAATCTGTCCTGCAAGATGCCGGGGACGCCGACCGCGTTCGACAAGCTGCTGCGCGAGACGCTGCCCCGGCGCCCGTATGTGATCGTGTGTGACGAGGCCCAGCAGTACCGGCGGGAGAACTTCGAGTTCCTGCGCAAGCTGTGGGACACCTGCGATCCCAAGCCTGCCATCGTCTTCGTCGGAGGCCGAGAGGCGTACGAGACGCTGCAGAGCGACCCGGCGCTGGCCTCGCGGATCTATATCCGCCTGGAGATTCCGGCGATGAGGGAGGACGAGGTCCTCAAGGTCGTGCCCGACTCCCACCCGGTATGGAAAGGCGTACAGGAGGCGTTGCTGAAGCGGGTCGACACCCAGTACGCGCTCGGGTCCTTCCGTGAGTGGGCGAAGGTCACCAAGCACGTGATCAAAGGCATGGAGCACTTCAAGGCCGACAACGTCGACGACCGCATCGTGGACTGGGCCCTGAACCGTTGCTGACCACTGCGCTGGCTGTTCAGAGTGCCGCCGCTGCGCCGGACCTCTTCGATGCGATGGGACACGCTGCCCCGACAGGTCTGCACTTCCTTGGCACCCCAGGTCTGCGCACGTTGCTCACCCCGGGCCTGCTTGCCGTGGGCGATGCGCTCGCCGACGCCTACGCCAAGGGCCGGTTCGTGTGCGTGCTGGGACAGGCCGGGGTCGGCAAGACCTTCGCCGTCCACACTGCCGCACGCCGCCTCGGCGAGCTGCTGCCCCTGGACCTTCGTGCTCAGCCGTCACCGGCAGACCTGCGTGACGCCCTCCACGAGGCACTGAGGCTCCCCGGCCAGGCGCCTGCCGACCCCGCCCCTGCCGACACGCTGATCCGCCGCGCCCTCGCGCAGGGGCCGCGGATTGTCGTGGTCGAGGACGCCCACCGGCTGTCACCGTCGTGCTGGGAGTATCTGCGATTCCTGCACGACGAGCTCTCCCAGGGGCTGTGCGTGGTCCTGACCGCCCCGGCGTGCGGCGAACGCTTCCTGCGTGCCCAGCGGATGCTCGCCACCCGCACGACGAGCTGGCTCTGTGTGCAGCCGCTCACCCGCGACCGCATTCCGCAGGCGGTTCCCGCCTTGCATGCGCTGTGGCAGGGCGTCGCGCCCGGTGACCTCGACGCACTCGACGCCCGATGTGCCGGCGGCGTGCTGCGCCGGTGGGCTGTGCTGACCCGGCACACCCAGCGGGCGATGGCCGCCCACGGGGCGAAGAAGCCAGACCGGGTCATGCTGCAGGCTGTGGCCGACCGAGCCGACGGCGGACGGCGCCCGTGACCGCACCCAAGTTCAGCAGCATCGCCCGGACGAGGGCGGAAAGCCGGCCGATGCCGGCGACTTCTGTGAAGCGGCCGGTCCGACTCCTCCTGGACACCGACGACGACCACGCGGTCGACCGGTCCGCCCACCAGTGGGCGGACCCCGCCCGCCGACGCATCACCGTCGAACCCACCCCGCACACCACCAGCCCGGCCCACCTCGCACTGGACGTCTTGCGCGCCATGGGCCGTGAAGGGTACTTCCGCCCGGAGGCGGAGCGAATGTCCACCAACCCGGCCTGGCGCGCGGTGACCTGCTGGACCCTGACCACCGGCATACGCGACGTCATCGTGCTGCGTGCTCACCGCCTGAGTGCTGAACGCCTGCGCCGGCTGGCCGTCTGGGTGGCACAGACCGGCATCCGCCTCACGCTCCTGGCGCACACCCCGCAGCGGGATGGCGAGCGGAGCCTGCTCGAGCACCTCACAGCCGCCGGTCTCGACCCCCAGGTGGCCGCACGCGGCACGACCTGTGTCCTCGACGCGATCGGCCCGGCCGCCGGCCGGCGCACCGGCTCCCCACCGCACGATCACACCTACCGGCTACCGCCGTTGCCGCACAGCCCGGTGCCCGTCTTCCGCGAGGACTGCCGGCGCCGCCTGAACCCAGCCGACTTCGCCCACACCGACGGCCAATACCGCGCCGGCTACGCAGCCGCCCGCACCTGGCTGGCCCGGACCCAGCCACCCCGCCCCGAGAACACCCCGACCACCAGCCGCCGCGACGAGCGCACCCCTTTCAGCCTCCAGCAGACAGAAGCCCTGAGGCTGTTCCTTGCCCGCCTGACCGTCTCAAGCCCCAGCCCCCAGCACACCCTGGCCCGCGTCCGAGGAGCCCAGGCAGGCTTCCTCTCCCGCTCCACTCTGCTCGACGTACCCCACGACCTCACCACCCGCACAGGCCCCGGCATCACCACCAAGCCCCTCACCCCGCAAACCGTGCACACGATCACCACGCGCCTGCCCAACCCCCTGCGCGCCGCCGCGATCGCCGCCCTGCTGTTCACCGGCACAGACACCTCGCTGCTCTCCATGACCCAGACCGCAGGCATCGAACACGCCCACAGCACCTTGGCCATCGACCGCGACTCCCGCATCAACATCGGCGAACCACCCGGCCCCCGCCACATGTACGCCGTCCCACCCCGCGCACGCCCCCTGCTGCAGACAGCCGTCGCATTCCGCCGCCGCACCCCGCGCACCTACGACCACCACGGCCTGTTCGCGAACTGTTTCGGCACCACCCCACGCTTCGAGGCCCTCATCGCCGACGTCGGCCTCCCGATCCCCGCCCTGGCCCGCCACGCCGGGGACGATTGGCACACCGCCACCCACGCCTGGCATCTGCACACCCCCGCGCCGCGCACTTCTGACTTCCCTGCGCCCTTTTGAAAGTCCTCGGGTGACCGAGCCCCGACGCTCCGCCCGTCCACAACCGCAGTGTGTGCCTTCGTCAGTGGACTGCACAGGGCCCTCCGGCTTACCGGGCAACGTCGCAGCACCCGGGGTTCTCGCCGGGGGACCGCCGCTGACGGCGCTCGTCGGTCTGTGCTCGTTGTTGTGGTGCAGCCGGGACGGCGTGCCCGCCTGGGTCACCCGGAAGGGGGTAAAGCAAAGGCTAAATCTGTAGGTAAATCTGTTAGGTTCTGGGGTATGCCGACTCAGGATGAGCTGTTCGATGCGGTGGATGCGTTGCTGGCCGGGGAGCCGGAGATGCCACCGCCGGCGGAGCGGGCGCGGCTGCGTGAGGCGGCCGGGGTCACGCAGGCGCGGCTCGCGCAGGTCCTGGAGACCAGTACGCAGACGGTGAAGAATTGGGAGGCGGGCCGCAGCGAGCCACGGCCCCCGCGCCGCGCGCCGTATCAGCGTCTGCTGGAGGGATGGGCGCAGAAGTATCCCGCCCCCGCCCCGGAGGCGTCCACCACCCCGGTTCAGCAGCCGCCAAGGCTCGAGGAACCATGCGCCCCGGCGCCGGAGACGCCCCCGGCCCCGACACCTGCTGCTGCGGCACCCGGACAGCCCCGCAGGCTCGAAGCAGCACCCAGCCCGGCGGCTACAGCTCGTCCAACGGCATTGCGGCGCCCGGGCGCGAAGAAGGCCGCCGCTTCGAAGCCCGTGACCGCCGCGCCCCCCGCCTCCGATCCGAGGTTTGTGCATGGCCCGCTGGCCGTCATCGACGTCGATGACGAGGGTCAGGTTCTCGCGTACTGCGTGGGCGGTCTGGTCCTGGACGTGCCCGCGAAGACACTGCCCTCGCTGGTGGAGTGGACACTGACCGAAGCACAGGTGGGTGCGCAGCGGCTGAACGGCTCGGGTAAGGACGCCGACCCGCTGCTCGTCCTCACGAAAACCGCCCTGGAGCGCTTCGGCCTGCCCGCCGAGCTCACCGACCAGGAACGCCTGGCCGGCCGCCTGCCCGACGCCCACAAGGCGATCGCCCAGCTGACGCGGGAGCAGTGGCAGCTCACGAAACGCGGTCTCGGCCCCTGGGCACGGATCTACCGCCCCGCCCAGGGCGGCCGCCGTTCCTGCGTCCAGCTGTGCATCCCGTCCTGGAACGCGCTCGACACCCGCAGCTGGGGCCACGCCGCGGACCTCCCCCCTGCCGAACTCGCCTCCGTTCTCGGTACATACGCCACCCGGGTCATGACCCCCCGAGGATCCACCGCCGTCACCGGCCTGGAGCTGATGACCGCCCTCCACCCACCGACCCGGGCCTCCGCCCCGGACGAGACGGGCAAGCGGCACAGCGAGCACAACCCCGGCTCCCTGGGCAAGGAGCCGATGGACCCGGCGCCGTGCGAGGCGACCGACGGCCACCCCGTCCTCTCCCACCTGCCCCGCTTCCACGTCCGGACCCCGGCCGAGAAACTCTTCGAGGAGGCCTACGACTGGGCGCGCCCGCTCACCGACGACGAGTGCATGAAGCGTCATCTCGTCGGCATCGACGTGAACATGGCCTTCGCCGCCAGCGCCAACGGCGCGGTCGTCGGCCTCGCCACCCCGCCCGTCCACGTCACCCACCCCGTCTTCGACGCGAAGACACCCGGCTCGTGGCTGGTCGACCTCTCCCACGTCGACCTGTCCCGCGTGCAGGTCGGCAAGCAGTGGCACACCCTCGACGGCGATCTCCTGCCCAGCCCGTTCACTCCGACCGGCAAGCGTCCCGAAGGGCCTGCCTGGTACGCGACCCCGACCGTCGCCTACGCCGCCGAACTCGGCTACGACGTCGCCCCCACCGAGGCCTTCATCCGCACGGAATCGGGCCGTTACCTCGACGGTTGGTACAAGCGGCTGCGCGACGCTTATGTGTCGACGATGGCCGACCTCGGCGTCACCGAGAACCTGACACCACCACAACTGCTCGCGGCGATGGACGGCTACAAGCGGCGCGACCCGCAGGCGGCGATCGTCCTGGACGCGATCAAGTCGACGGTGAAGAACGGCATCGGGAAGTTCCAGGAGAAGGCACGCGGAGGAGGCTGGCGGCCGGGACAGCCCTGGCCGGCTCTCACCCGCCCGACGTGGCGCCCGGACATCCGCGCCGCCGTGATCTCCCGCGCCCGGATCGGCATGCACCGCAAGATGGTGGCACTGGCCGCCGCCGCCGGCCGCTACCCGGTCGCTGTGCTGTCCGACTGCGCCGTCTACGCCGCCGACGGACCCTCACCACTCGACGTCCTGCCCTACGACGACGCCGGTAAGACGGTGCCCGGGTCGTTCCGGCTCGGAGTGTCACCCGGAATGGTCAAGCACGAAGGCACCCAGACGACCCTGTGGGCCGAAGAGCTCCGCGAGCGCGTCCAGGCACCGGAGCTGAACCTGGCCCGCTACATCAAGACCGGCGACGTCACCACCGCCGACACAGGGGAGTAGGACACCAAAGATGACCAAGTCCGTTGGCGAGGGACTCAACAACGCACTAGAACAAGCCGTCACACGCCCAGCACCCAAGAGCCCGGGCGTCCAGATGCGCTACCTGGTCAAGCAGCTGAAAGGAACCAAGGCCGCAGCCCAAGCCCTCGGGATCTCCCAGCGCACCGTCGAGCGGTACATCAAGAACCAGCTCAAAAAACCGCGCCCGGACCTCGCCGCCCGACTGTCCAGCGAGGTGAAAAAGCGGTGGCAGCCCCGCGTGAAGGCGCAAGCGAAGAAGACCGCCGGCACGAGCAGCGGCCTCGTCATCGACGTCCAGGGCCGCCTCGGCTACAGCGCGCCCGTCGGCACCACGGACGAGGCACGCGAACGCCACCTCACCGTAGCGCTGCCGCCGCGCTTCGCCGAGCGCCTGTTCACAGCGCAGGAGCAGGGCGCCTCTGAGAGCCAGCTCCAGCAGATCGCTGCCGAAGGACTCAAGGAGACCTACTTCCAAAACCATGGGACGCGGGCCGGGAGCCTGGAGGAAGTGCATCTGTTCGACGTCCAGCACATCGAGTTCGGCCTCTGACCATCCCACCACAGGACGAGGCACCGCCCCGGCAACTGAACCGCAGCGCGAGAGGCGCCGCCAAGACAGGCCCGTGGTCACAGGATGGTGGCAGTCAGCGGAACCGCACTTCGCACCGAAGAATCCCCCTTGGGGAGAAGAGCTACTCTCCTTGCCTAGCATGACCGTGCGTAACTATAGTTACGCCAATCGTGACACAGAAGATGCCGCACTCCGCGGCCGGCCAGATGGTCGGATACCTCTACCAGTGCGAATGGGCCCTGGTGGAACTGGCCCGCCGATGGTTCAGGGACCCGCAGACCGAGCTCCGCATGGAGATGCTCGACGACATCGACCTCCTCCGCCACGGCACGCCGGTCGAGCTCGTCCAGTCCAAACACCACGGACACGCCGGCGAACTGGGGTCCACCAGTGCCGACCTGTGGCGTTCGATCAACTCCTGGTGCGACGCGCTCGAACACCTGCCGGCGGGGCAGCTTCCCATGCTCAGGCTCGTCACCACACAGACTGTCTCGCCCGGCAATGTTCTGGCCAAACTCAGACACGACGCCCGGGATGTCACCGCTGCACTGGCAGAACTCGAGGCCATCGCCGGCGATCCCGACGGCGCCAAAACCACATTGCCCTGGCGATCCCGGTTCATGGCCTGCACCGCTTCGACGCGCGCTGCCCTCGTGGGCGCCATCGTCCTCGACGATTCCGCGCCGCGAGTGTCAGAGGTGGACTCTACGCTGCGCGAAGTGATCGGAATCTGGAAGAACGACGAGCAGAGCCAGGCGATCCTCGAGGAACTGAAAGGCTGGTGGTGGAACGTGTCCCTCGACATGCTCGACCACACCAATCCCGGCCGGCGCATGTCCGTCAGCGCCGAGGAACTGCGCACTCAGATCGACTACGTCTCCGGCAAGTACACCCACACCGCCCTGCCCGTCGTCGACAGCCTCGACGACCTCACCGAGCAGGAGATCGCCCAGTACACCGGCCACGTCTTCGTCGAACAGCTCAAGCTGATCGGCCTCGGCAACCGCAGCATCCGCGCCCACATCGGCGAGTACCACCACGCCTGGGCCCACCGCTCACGCTGGCTCTACCACCATCACGTCACCCCCGGGGAACTCACCCAGTTCGACAGCGACCTGCGCCAGGAATGGAACCTCATCTTCGCCAAGTACGCCGACCGCTTCGATGCCGGCAAAGAAGGCGACGACGCCCAGGCCGTCGGCGAGACCATCCTCGACGCCACCCTCACCGCGGCGCAGGACATCAAACTCCGCCAGCTCGGCAAACGGTGGATCGCCCGCGGCACCCTGCACGCACTCGCCGACAACGCCCGCAACGAACCCAAGCCGCTGGGCTGGCACCCCCACTTCGAGGACCTGCTCAAGACACCCCCGCGCACGCAGACGAAGGGGGAGTAGCACATGACCACCACCCAGCTTCCTGAAGCAGCGGCCCTCCTCAACCCTGCTTTCGGCGCCTACATCCTCAGCCACAGTGCTGCCGCGTACGCCGCAGCCGCCACCGAGCCGGAATCCCATCTGCCCTGGCCGTCCGCGTTCCTGGTCCTGCCGCTGGTCCTGCCCCCCGACTCCCGGAGCGCCCTGCCGCGAGACACCCGCACCCAGCTCGCCGGATGGCTGGCAGACAACACCATGATCCGCGCAGCATTCCCTCAGCGCGCACCCGCTCTGCACGCCTACACCCAAGGCTGTATCCGCTTCGGCATCCGCCACGGCACCCTGGCGCTGACCGGAGGCGGCCTGCGGGCCACCCGCAAACCCGCGAAGCCCGACTCGTCACAGCCCGCCGGCGAAGCCGCCACCTGCGTACGCGCCGCGGTTCTCGTGGGCCGCTGGTTCGCCGCGACAGACACCGCCACCCTCTTCACGCTGCTGGGCGTAAGGCCCTGACCCGACAAAGGACCCTGCCCCATGCACCTGATCGCCCTCGCCCTCTACCACCGAGACGGCCGCCCCGACCCCCGCGTCGTCCGCTTCCGCCCCGGCACCCTCAACATCCTCACCGGAGAGTCCGAGACCGGGAAATCCGCGGTCCTGAGCATCGTCGAGTACTGCCTCGGCCGGCAGACCTTCACCCTTCCAGACGGAGTCATCACCGACACCACCGCCTGGTACGCGCTCCTCGTACAGATCGGCCCCACCCGTCTCCTCCTGGGCCGCCCCGCGCCCAAGGGCGCCTCGACGAACAAGGCGATGCTCGTCATCGGCGACCACACACTAGATGTCCCTGCGGCAGACCAGATGCACGTCAACGCTGACGCCGCCGCCATCCGCACCGAGCTCAGCGCCCGTATCGGCATCGAGGAATTCCGCTTCCAGCCCCCCGCCGGAGCCGGCCGTCACGCCTTCGACGTCTCCATCGCCCAGGCCGTCCTGCTGTGCCTGCAGAAGCAGAACGAGATCGCCAACCAGAATCTCCTCTTCCACCGCCAGGGGGAGCAGGGAATCGCCCAGGCGATCAAGGACACCCTTCCCTACTTTCTCGGCGCGGCAGGCCCCGAACAGGCAGCCCGCCGTCACGAACTCGCCGAACTGAACAAAGCCCTGCGCAGGGTCAACAAGCAGATCGAAGAGGCACGGCGCCGAGTAGAAGGCGGCGAAGCCCCCCGCGTCGCCCTGGCACGCATGGCAGCCGACGCAGGTCTCATCGACACCGTCCCCGAAGCTCCCACCGCAACCGCCCTCGACACCCTGCTGCGCCAAGCCCTCGACGCCGTTCCCGACGCCTCCTTCGTCTCCGGCCCAGACACCAGGCGTGAACAGCTCGCCGCCGAACGCCGCGCCCTGCGCAGCCAGCTTCAGGAGATTGACAACTCCCGCACCATCCTCGACAGCTGGAAGGAAGAGAGCACCGCCCTCACCGGCGAACTCCACGTCCAGCTCAGCCGCCTCAAGCCCATCGGCCTGCTCGGCGACGCCTCCCACGACCGCGACGCCCACACCTGCCCCCTGTGCTCTCAGCACCTCCCCATCCCAGACCCTCGAGTCTCCGACCTCCAGGAACTCACCCGCCGCCTCGAGACAGAACTGGACGATCTGGCCGCACTGCAGCCGGCCCGGAACCAGCACCTCGAAGCACTCGAAGCACAGACCCGCGAGATCCAGGCAAGCCTGCGTAACAACGCGGCCACCCTCGAAGCCCTCAACGCCAGCGACCGGCAACTCCGCCAAGCCCAGGACCAGCGCACCTACCTCGCCCACGTCCAAGGACGCATCCTCCAAGAACTCCAGCGCACCAGCCCCCAGGGCAAGGACGACCTCGGCGACCTCCTGCGGCACGGCGACAGGTTGACCGAACAGGCCGAAGCCCTCCAGCTTCTCGTGGACGCCGACGAAGTCGGCGCCGAGACCGAGAACCGGCTGAACGAAGTCGCCGACCTCATGACCACCTGGGCGCGAACCCTCGGCCTCGAGCACGCCGACACCGCCGAAGAGGTCCGCATCAGCCCCACCTTGCTCAACGTCGTCCTGCGCACCCCCGCCGGACGACTGCCCCTCACCCGCATCGGCAGTGCCAAGAACTGGATCGGCTACCACCTCGTCGCCCACCTCGCCCTGCACACCTACCTGCAGCGCCACAACCGTCCGGTCCCGGGCTTCCTCATGCTTGACCAGCCCACCCAGGCGTTCTTCCCCGAGGAGGTGCACGACGCGGTCACCGTCGAGGACGCCGACTGGGAAGCCGTCCGCGCCTACTTCGCCCTCATCTCCCAGGCCGTAGAGCAGAACGGCGGAGCTCTCCAGGTCATCGTCTGCGACCACGTCAACCTCCGCGACGACTGGTTCCAGCAGGGAGTCGTCGAAAACTGGAGAGGCGGCGTCGCACTCATTCCCACAGACTGGATCTCCGCCGAGTGACGACCTGAGCCCTCCCTGTCTCGTTATCACGGGGCAGCGCGTTGAGGTCGACGACGGCCGGCTGCTGCACCGAGACCGCCGACGAGCAAGGGGACGAACCGAAGTGATCGAACGAGTCCGTGCCGTCCTGGTCACGCTGACGACACGATGCTAGCCATCCGCCGCACCCGGCCGGGCATCCCCGTGTACTGGGTCCTGCCCGGCGGCGGTGTCGAGCCCGGTGACGAGTCCCGTGAGGCCGCCCTGTACCGGGAGATCCACGAGGAGATCGCGGGGAAGGCCGACATCGTCCGCCTCCTCCACACGATGAGTCCGACGACGAGCGCCAGCTCTTCTACCTCGCCCGCATCGCGACCTGGTCCTTCGAGGACCGCACCGGCCCGGAGTTCTGCGCCAAGGACCGCGGCGAATACATGCTGGAGGAGATTCCGCTGACCCTGGAGGGGCTCAACGGCATCGACCTCAAGCCCGAGGAGATCGCCCACGTGCTGAGGGGAGCTATCGGCACCGCGACCCTCGGAGCCGAGGCGACTTCATTCTGAGTCTTCGAGCACCTCACCACGCCAACCAGTGCCGGACTCGAACGGCGCCGGTCCTGGCGGCCTTCCCCTACCTCGCAAGCCAGTGCTGCAGGCGTGCCAGCCGCAACCGGACCACAGCGTGCAGACCATCTCTGCCACGCCCCGGACCCCACAAGCCATAGAGGAGCCATACGCCTGGCATGGCCTAGTGCTTCTACCGGGACCACCACGGTTTGACCGTGTCCAGGTGCGCCCGGACGGCAGCGATGTAGGCAGTCTCCAGCGGCTGCAGCGCGCTGAGGTCGATCTGCGCCGGCGGGATGTTCATGGCCGTGTCGTTCTCGATGGGAGGCGCCTCCCAAGCCGCACGCATGGCGACCCCGGCCGTCTTGTGCAGCTCCTGGACGAGCTCAGCGTAAGCAGCGCCCACCGCTTCGGATTCGATCTTCGTCCACGCAAGATGGTAGGAGAGGTTGCCCTGGATCTCCCGCAACGACTCCGACAGCCGCACGCGCTCCTCTGGCAAGGCATCAAATCTCCGCCGTCTGATGGCGTAGGGCATCTCCTTGTAGGCACTGTGGGCCGCGAACGCCTCGGCGAAGGCGGTCCGGAGCCTGCTGATCTCCTCCTCCCGGCTCTTTCGCCGGGCAAGCCAGATGTTGATGACCGCGGTGAGCATGGCGGCGAGGAACTCGCCCCTGCCCTCCAGCCGACCTCGTCGAAGGCCGCAGGACTGTCGAGCACGTCCGCAACCTGTCGAAGCTGACGCCCGAGCAGCATCAGGCGAAGGCAGACGAACGTGCCAAGGCAAGCGAGGAGCGAGCCGTCGCGAAGCGCGGGGTATCACGCCGTGATACTCCCGAACCGGCGCCGACCACGGTGCCGGAGACGAAGAACAGGAACGCGACAGAGCCGGGCGACCTATCACGCCGTGATAACCCCCAGCAGCAGGAAGGCGCCCAGCGCACGGCACAGCCGCACCAGGCGGAGGGCGCGGACGTACCCGAACCGCGGTCCGCACCTGGGCAACCCAGTACGCCCGTACGGCCAACTGAGAACGCCTGGAGCGACGGCCGCGCAGCTATGGACCATGCCCTGACCGCGCTGAGCGATGCGGAGCGCAGCCGCTTCCTGCACCGCTACGTCGAGCGCGCCGGCAGCACCGAGGCACTCGTTCAGGATCTCGCACGAGGAATCAATGACGGGGCCCGCCTGCAGCTCGCCACCATCCTGGAGCAGGCCGCCCAAAGGCTGAGGCGCGCTGGCTAGGCGCCAGGTCCCAGCACGGGGCTGCCTCTCTTTGAGAGACAGCCCCGACCTCGCCCCGTTCCCACGGGACTGGGGGAGTGCCCCTCGCGCGGCCCGAAGGGGGTCCCTCGCTGGTCCAGGCAACCCTCTCCAGCGTGGCGACACACGCCGCAGCACGCGTAGAGCGTGCCCATAGTGGGGAGCAGTAGCTGGTTACCGGAGATGCCGGGGGAGGACTTGGCATGGGAGCCGTCACAGTTGCACTTGTGGTACTAGCCGTCCTCAGCGTGGCTGTCGTAGCCGGACTACAGGCCAGGGCTGGTCGTCGTGAGGCCGAGGCAGAGAAATCGCGCCTGGCCGAGCAAGCCCGAATCCAAGCCCAGCGGTCACTTGAAGCCGTTTGGGCCATGAGCCCCTCGGACTTCGAGGAATACGTCGCGGAACTCTGCCGCCGAGACGGCTGCACCGGAGTGCGCCGCGTGGGTGCTGCGAACGACCTGGGCGCCGACGTGACGGGCCGGCTGCCGGATGGCCGGAAGCTCGTGGTGCAGTGCAAGCGCTACGCGAAACACCGCACCGTCGGTAGCCCGGACCTCCAGAAGTTCAACGGCACCGCCCGCAGCGAACACGGAGCAGACGTCCCGCTTTTCGTCGCCTCGTGCAAGTTCACCAAGCAGGCGCGAGCCTTCGCAGCCCGCCACGGTCTGGTCCTCGTGGACGTCGACCTCCTCGGCTTCTGGAACAGCGGCACCGCTCTGACCGCGCTCCTGGACCTGGACATCGGCCGGTCCGGCACCAACCAGAAACTCGCCCCGGACAACTGAATTCTTAGCGCTCAGCAGCCAGCGTCGATGCCCTTCCAGCCGTTCCCGAGCGAGCGGCGCTGGGGCCGCGACGGTCCGGCAGCGGGGTGCAGGGCGGGTGTTCAGTGCGCCGGTCACCTGGACGGCGCCGTGGGGGAGAGGCCGGCGGTGACTTGTCCGGAGGCGAGGACGCGCGCGTACGTCCCTGGCCCGTAGGCGGAGAGGGCCACCGCGAGCGCGGCCGCGGCCGTCTCGGCCGGCCTTGCGCCCCAGCGGGGTTCGTCCTCGATGGCGGGCGGTTGGTGGGGGAGTGCGCGGCGCTGGGCACCGAGGCCGCAATGAAGGGCTACCGCGTCCGCTACATACTCGCGACGAAGTTGGTGAACGAGCTGGTCGAGGCCGCGGATGAGAAGCAGCTGAACAAGACGATCGCCCGCTACGGCCGAGTCGACCTGCTCTGCATCGACGAGCTCGGCTACATGGAACTCGACCGCCACGACGCCGAGCTCCTCTTCCAGGTCCTGACCGAACGCGAGGAGAAGAACAGCGTCGCCATCGCCTCCAACGAGTCGTTCGGCGGCTGGACCAAGACCTTCACCGACCCCAGGCTCTGCGCGGCCATCGTCGACCGGCTCACGTTCAACGGCACCATCATCGAGACCGGCACCGACTCCTACCGCCTCGCCTCCACCCGAGCCCAAGCGGAGCGAGCAGCCGGCTGAAAGGCTGAGGAGCTGCGTCATGAGGCGTTGACGGGGTTCCAGCTTCGATCTCCCGTAGCAGTTCCCCGTCATCGTCATAGAGCTCAAGATTGAACCGCAGACCGAGCCGGGTCAGCAGCGCAGCGAGATCCTCGAACCGTTGAGGATCGACGACTCCGTTCAGGAGCGTGTCCCCGTCGGTCGGGTCGACCTCGATCCGGCACCAGCTGGTCTCGACCTCATACGACTCCCGCGACGAGCCGGATTGGGATCTCCAGCCGGCCCCGATGAACCGCTTGGCCACCCACGATGCACTCGGGGCTCCTGCCAGGCCGCCATACACGTTGTTGTTAATCTCATGCCAGACGGGATCGAGCGGCTGTCCCTCATCGGATATGTCCACAGCTGGATTATGAAGCAGACCCCGCAACCCGTGATCGCACCGCTATCGACATCAAAACTTGTCGATGTTGATCACTGCACCCCGGGTCACACGCTTCCCGAACTCCTCGACAAACGAATCCCCAAGAAGTCGTCATAGCCACCCTGCCGGTCCGGTGCCCATGGACCACGTCAGTTCGTAGATGCCGACCCCGCGCTGGACGCGCTTGACGCGGAGGCCGGCGCGGAAGCGGCCGGTGCGCAGGTCGTCGACGAAGGCCGCCACGGTCTGGCGGAAGCGGCGGCGCTGCTCGGGGGTGAGGCGGTCCAGGTCTCCGGTGAAGCGGGGCAGGGCCTCGTACGTGGGCACGGTGAACTTCTCCAGAAAGCACGAAGCCCCCGCCCGGTGGCCGAGGGCGGGGGTGGCTGTTCGTGTCGAAGGGCGTCGGGGACGTGGTCTGCTCAGCGGTCTCGGCTGGTTGGGGCTGGCGTGCGCTGGTGTGCGTTCGATGACGCTCGATTGGGTTGGAGTGGGCCGGGGTGGGCGCCACTCCGGTAGCCGGGGCGCAGTGTTCGCAAGGTCCGCGTCAGGTCTCGTAGCGGTCGCGCATCGCGTCCCAGAACTGCTGGGGCCGGGTGGCCTCGCAGCCGTCACACCGGTACCCCGCGAACCAGACGCGGGCCGGCCGTCCTGTTGGGCTGACTCGCGGGAGCAGCCGAACTCGGGGCGAAGCGGCCGGAGGCACAGTGGGCAGGAGTCCGCCTTGATGGACTTCGGCTTCCGGGGCCGCTTTGTCGTCCTGGACCTGGACGGCGCGGAGGTAGCTGAACGCGCTGATCGCCGCGTGCGGGGTCATCGGTGCGAGCGGCAGGGCGATGGTGTCGGGCATGACGGCTCCTCACGTACGGGCCACCGCGCGGATCGCAACGGCCCCAGATCCAGAGCCTGGGGGAGTCGCCCTGTGGACAGAGTCCGCGCACCGAAGGTGACCACCTACCCCCCTTGTCCAGGTTCGGACGGCCGTGCGTTTCCCCTTGACAGGGTCCACCAGGTGCGACAAACCGCCCACCTCGGTGGGGGAGAGATCTCCGTCCCGGCACGCTGAGTGACGGATGGGGAAAAGCCGCTGCCGGACCCGGTACACCACTGGGAGACTCCGGAGATGACCACGCAGCGCCTCCCGTTCCCCGTGCCCGACGAACGCGCCCACTACTTCGTCGGCCAGTACGCCGACATGCACGACCTCGTGGCGGACCTGGTCGTGCCCGACGGCGTCCCCGAGGCTGCGGCGACCGTCCTGCGCACGGCCCGGGAGCTGCTGCGCCAGTCGTACTACTGCTTCGAGTTCTCCACCGTGGCGGTCCTGCACTCCCTGATCGCGGTGGAGATCGTGCTGCGCGACCGGATCCCGGGTGCGGGCAAGAAGCCGCTGCAGAACCTCATCCAGCAGGGCGCGGAGACCGGCGTCCTGACCGGCCGGCAGGCGGAGTACCTCGACTACGGCCGGAAGATCCGCAACGGCATGGCGCACGGCAAGACCACGCACGCGGCGATGCCGCCGGCTATGGCCGTGCCGATGGTGACGACCTCATTCACGATCGTCTCCGAGCTCTGCGCCGCACCCACCACATGATCACGGCTCGATGCACCAGGCGGGGGACTGCGGGTGTGACCAGAGGTGGGACCACCGAAGTCGGCGATCTTCCATTCGTGCAGTTCAGAGGCCGTGGGCAAGCCCTCCTCAGAAAACGACACCCTTCCTCGCGAGAGCCGAGGGGAAAGGTGATCCGTATCCCGGGCCGGCGGCCGCGTGGAGGGGTAGATCGGGCCCGGCCACGATTGCCGGTTGGCAGCGTGGCCGGACACGCGATGAGGGAGTTGTTACGCCTTGCCTGCGGCTTCGAAGCGGAAGCCGAAGAGGCCGCCACCAAGCCGGACGTCGACGGCCTGGCGCACGGGAGCTGTCAATGTCAGCCGCAGGACGCGATGAGGTCGCGGAGGATCCCGGACGTCAAGTCGGGGGGTGCCGCCTCGGTCGCGACGCGTTCCATGAATCCGTTGTAGACCGCCGCGTCGGGACCCCGCACCTGAGCCTCCCGCAACGTCTCGGCGTGCCCCAGGATTGCGTGGACAATGCTCTCCGTGTTGTGCGGTCGCTCGGCAGCGTCAGCCAACCGGTACAACTGCTCCTGGTACCGCGAGTGGGCGTCTCCCCGGCTGATGTACTGGGCGCCGGAGAGTTGTTCCGTGTAGACGATGTCAGGCAGCAGCCGTTCCGCGAAACGCAGGATCGTCACCGGTTCGCCGATGTCCACGACACCCCCTGCGCGGAAGGGCACGATCTGGATGGTGACGTTGGGCCACCGCGCGAGACGCAGAAGGTGCTCGAGCTGTTCCTGCATCACACGGCGGCTACCTACCTGGCGGAGTAGGACCCCCTCGTCGAGAACAGCGTGGAGCTTGGGAGCGTGGATGGAATCCAGCAGCTGCTGGCGCTTCATACGCAGCTCCACCCGGCGATCGATCGTTTCCTCCTCATCAAGAGGCAACCCAGTCCGGAGGATCTCCCTCGCGTACTTGGGTGTCTGGAGCAGGCCGGGAACGAGTCGCGCCTCGTATGTCTGGATGGAATCAGCGCTCTGCTCCAGGTCGAAGAGGAGCCTCAGCCGCTCGGGCGTGATGTCGTTGTACTCGTGCCACCAGCTTTCCCCCTGGGCCGCGTTCAGGGTGTCAAGGAGGCGGTTCCTTTCCCAGGGGTCGTGAACCTCGTACAGGTCGAGTAGCCGTTCCAGCTTGTCCGCCGACCCTGGCACGGGCTGTCCGTGTTCGAACCGGGAGACCGTGGCAGTCGAGGCGTGGACCCGCAGCGCGGCCTCGGTCTGGGTGATGCCACGGTTTTCACGCAGTTCACGCAAGCGCGCGCCCAACAGAATGCGTTGAGCCGCAGGGGCGAGGCGCCTGCTGGCGGGGAGCCGGGGGGTGGCGGATGCCGTCGGCGCGGCGGCCGCTCGGGCTCCGTCCCGGTCCAGAGGAGCGAGGTGCCTGCCAGTGGGAAGCGGGGGGATGACGGATGCCGCCGGCGCGGCGGCCGCTCGGGCTCCGTCACGGTCCAGCTCCTCCAAGGCGCCGCTGACGTGATAGCGGGCCGCGGTGCTCAGCCAGTTCTTCGCCTCGTCCCTGCGCCCCTGTGCGAGGAGTTCGAGCCCAAGGGCGTACGCCTGATGGCCCAGTTCGGCCTGCTCGGCTTGGAGGACCACCGTGGCCCGCTCGTGATCCGTGAGCTGCTCAATGCTGTCCATGACCGCTTCGAAACCGCCCTCGGAGCCGCTCAGGGGGGGCTGAGGCGGCCAGGTACCGGCGTTCACTCGCATTCTCCCTTTCCCGTGGCCATCGGTCGGTAGTGCTCCAGAGCGCTGGCGCCGCGGAGCGTCGCCAAGGCCCGTTTGAGTAGCTTCTTCACTCCGTTCTCCCCGATCCCCATGAGTACGGCGACCTCCGCGACGCTGAGGTCGTCGAGGTACCGGAGGCAGAGGGCCACACGCTGCCTGTGTGCCAGGCCGGCCAGGGCCCGTTCGACGTCCACGCCCCGCTCGATCGCCACAGGAAGGTGCGTGACCATCACGCGCATGAGCAAGGCCATCTCCGGCTCGTCGACGGGGACCTCCCGCGCGATGCCGCGCCTCTCCCAGAATTCCGCGATGCGGCATCGGGCAATGGAGTAGAGCGCTTTCGCCGGCTCGTCGTAGAACTCGACGTGGTGGTCATACCTGACGAAGAACAAACGCCAGGTCTCCTGGCACAGGTCCTCCGCCTCCTGCGCTCCTCCCACCCGGCGCGCCACGAACGCGTCCAGCCTGGGGTGCTGGGCCAGGTAAAAGTCCCTCATGGCCTTCCGGCGCTCAGGATCCTTTGCGGCTCGGGCTGCGGGACCGCTGCCCTCCGTCGATGTCATCGAGCCTCGTCGACGTCGATGTCGGCGCCGACACGGACCGACCACTGGGCTTCAGACAGCCTCTGACGTGCGGAAACCGCCTGCCCGCTCGCTCCGGCTGCGTCCATAACCGTCGCGATGGACCGGCGTTGCTCTCGGGCAAGGAGGACCTTTCCCAGGATGCGCAGCCCCGCAACGGTCACACCACATAAGCCGGAGATCGCCAACGCCAGCTCACTAGGACCCATCGACCGCAGCACTGCAGGATCACCCACTCCCTACCCAACCGAAACACTGTCACCTGTACATCGGTGCAGAACCCGGTTTCGGGTACCCCCAGCCCCGCCGTTCTTCCTTCGGACGAAGTCCCGCGCTCGCTCGCGATGGCGAAGCTGACCAGACACGTCACTCACTAGCGGCGTCAGCTGTGCCCCGCACGGCGAGAATCTCCGAGACCGGGCAGCCCCATGCCGCGCCCGGGCCGGCGGGGCCGTAGAGCGTGAACCCGCACGCCTTGAAGAACGCCTGCCGGTCAGCCGCGTCGGCGCCGTCCTGCGGCACCAGGGCCAGGAACGTGTCGCCGGCCTTCTGGGCCCGGCGGGCGATCTCAGTGAGAAGTGCCCGGCCGACCCCGCCGCGACGACCGGTAAGGGCGACCGCCATCGTTGAGATGAACGTCTGCTCGCCGGGATGCGCCTCCCGGCCTTCGTCGTGCCCGAAGTCGCAGTGGAGCTGGAACTCGGCGACCCCGACGACAGACCCTTGGAGCTCGGCCACGACGACGTCCAGGCCCTCGGGGTCGTAGAACCTGCCGTCTCCCAGATGATTCGAGTACAGCAGCTCCTCCACCACCGAGTAATCGGCTTGGACGATGTCACGGATGAGCGGCATGACCCAAGTGTTCCAGGACCGCGGCGCGGAGGCACCGTCTACGGGCGCCGAGGTCTACGAGCGCTTTGCCTGCTGGCCCATGGTGTCGACTCTGGCAGAGGTGCAGAGCATTACGCTCCTTCCATGTGGAGTGAGTCGAACAACTATGGCTTCGAGAACGAGCTGGACTACCTGCGGTCGATCAAGGAGGACGACAGCTATACGTTCACGTACCCGTTCGAGTACATCACTAAGAACTACGGGAACGACTATTACGACATCGGCACAGCGGACATGGTGGTCCGGGTCCAGTGGAACGACGCAGAGGCTGGTTACACGGTGGCCTACGACGTCCCCGAGATGGACAAGATCGACCCCGCTGAGGGGAACGGCGATGCAGCGAGCTTCTACGAGAGCGACGTTTACTGGAGGCTCGTGAGCGACCTCGACGGCATGGGGATCAGCTCCGAGCTTCGTGCAATCTAAGCACGGTTGGCTTGCCATCGCAGACGCCAGGCTGAGAGCGGGATACCGATCGGCTCCGTGGTGGTGCCCGGCCCCTCGTGAAGCCGGGCACCACCACGGGCCAACAGCCAGAGCACCAGGCCCCTCGGGAGGGGATGGAGAGGGGCCAGCATCGACCAGCAAGGGGCGGCGGTCCTGTACGCCGTCCCACCGCCAAGGTAGGAGCCCCTCCCGCACAGCGCAGCTTCTGATGGGCTGCCAGGGCGACGCCCCTTCCCCCGCGATAGCGGACTGGAAGAGGCGTCGCCCATCAGGGTCCGACCGCGGAGCTCAGGCCGGCTGCGTCTGAAGCCCGGCGAGGGGAGAGCGCCGGCCCTTGCCGACTGTACGCAGCTGCGCCCAGTCGACCTCGGGGTGTGCCCCCGGGGAGCAGACGCTGACGGCCGCACTCGACAACCCCGACGGCCACGCCCTCTGCCGCGCCCAGGAGGCCCGCGCCGACGCGGAGGACAGGGAGCGCCGCGCCGCACAGCGGGAGGCGGAGCGCTCGGTGTGCCCGCGGTGCGGGGCGAACCTCAGCGACGAACGCTGGCAGCAGCTGCGGCACGGTAGCCGGCCTCGAGCCGGGACAGCTAGGGCGTGTATCAGAAGCCCGCTTCGAGTGAGCTGTCAGTTGGCAGCAAGAATGCTGGAGAGACTCACAGCGGGGGCGGTCAAGCATGCCTGTCAGCGTGCGCTGCTGGCGCTCGGTCAAGGAGGCAACAAAGATCACGGCGTCAGCGTTGGCCTGGTCACAGGCCTGAGCTACTTCATGGACTTTCCCGTAGCTCAGCAGAGTCCGCGAGGAGTAGGGCAGATCCATCTTCTGGACCCCGCCGGCCGAGACGCCTCGCCGTTGCACAATCTGCACGACGACCCGAGCGCCGCGCGCTGCCAGTTCTCTGGCTGCCGACACCATGAGCGTTTCGAAGTCCTTCTGCTTCGCAGAGAAGTAGCCAACCAGGACTACATCAGCGCCCACGTTCGTGAGTCGGAACGCCCGGCGCTGGGTCGGCTTCGAGGGCACGCGGCGAGCCAGGCGCCGGTCGCGCCTTCGAGGCTGATGCATGCGCCACAGGCTAAATGCCTTGTTGCCTGCGGTGATACCGGATTTCTCTCTGACCGAGCTTAGCGAGCAAGATCAGAGCCACTCGTTGATGGCGGCGATCGTGACGGTGGCCTCGTAGCGGACGGAAAGTTTGTCGTGTCTTGTGGCCACCGCCCGGTGGCGTTTGAGGCGGTTGATCCCGCACTCGACCGCGTGGCGCTGGCGGTAGTCGACCGGGTCGAAGTGCGGCGGTCGGCCGCCGCGGGAGCCGAGCTTGGCGGTTGCGTGCCTGGTCGGCCTTGTCAGGGATGGTGCAGCGGATCCTGCGGCGGCGCAGGTAGTCGCGGTTCTTGCGGGAGGCGTACGCCTTGTCGGCCCGCACGCGGTCGGGCCGGATCCGTGGCCGGACCGGCCCGATGCGGGGCACGCGAACCTTTGCCAGCACGGGCTCGAACTGTGGCGAGTCCCCGCGCTGTCCTGCCGTGATCACGATCGACAGGGGCTTCTGGCCCCGCTCGACCGCCAGGTGCAACTTGGTGGTGAACCCGCCGCGCGACCGTCCCAGCCCGTGATCGACCGGCTCGGTGAACACGCCACCCGGCGGTTCCTTCTGCAGGTCACCCCACTTCCGGGCCCCAGCCGCGTGCTGGCGGGCGCGGCAGACCGTGGAGTCGACGCTCAGGTCCCACATGATCGCACCCGCTGCGTCGGCCAGGGACTGGAGCCGGGTGAGGATCCGCTGCCAGGTGCCGTTCCGCTGCCACCGGCGGAACAGGTCGTAGACCCGGCCCCACGGCCCGTACTCGACGGCACATCCCGCCACGGCACACCGGTCCGGACCCGGAACCGTATGCCGTCGATCAACCGCCGCCGAGGCCAGACAGGGGGCCGCCCCGCCTTCGCCCCTTTCGGCAACAACGGCTCCAGCGCGGCCCACTGCTTGTCCGTGAGATCTCCCCGCCCCATGAACCATGATCATTCACAGCCCAAGATCCACTTTCGATACACGGCCTAGTCGGCGTTGACGGCGACGGCCTGGCCAGGACCGCGCCGATCTTCAGGGGAACTCCGGGACGCTTCGCCCGGCGCGGTCACGAGATTCCCGTGGCACAGCTCCGGCGCCACATATGCGCCCACCGGGCCTTTGTTCGCAGCCCCGGTGACCTTTGGACCATCGTCGCCCCGCGTAGACATCCCAGAGCGGGTCTTCAAGGAGCGGGAGGAGCCGGGAAGGCAGCGCGCCCCGGTCGGGATCCGGGGCATGCTCGCTGGCGTCTGCTACTTGCGTCTCCAGCAGTTTGGCTGTGACTTACGCGGTCCGTGTCGAGGACGGGTTGGCGTGATGTCGAGGCCGAAGAGCGCGTAGATGTGTCGCAGGGCTTTCGTAGGCGTCGCGCTCGGGTTCCCCCAGGGCCTTCCAGCTGTGGTTCCAGTCGTTACTTGTGGCGGCTGGGTGAGCCCAAGAGCGGAGGTGGGTCGTCACCGGGGGCTAGGGTGCGCGCGGGCGGGCGGGTGAACTCCGATGCGACGATTCGGTGCGGTCCATGTGCCGTCGACCAGCGGAAGGACGTGCTGGTCGACCAGCCGGAAGTATCCAGGGTGATCTCGGTCAGTACGAACACGCTGATCCGGCGTCCCTCGCTGCTGAGTTTCGCTCAATCGCCCAGCCGACATGTCCGTGGTCGCGGCTGTGCGGCCGCCGTGACCGTCCCCATCCGATTCGACCAGCAACCCACGCGAGGAGGTTCCGCAAGAGGAGACCGCCCTCACGAGGCTCTGGACGCTTGTAGTCCGAGGACCAGTTGAAGCCGTAGGGACTCCGGAGCGTGCTCTGGTGCGTCAGGAATCCCGCAGGCCGCCGTCGCCGTACATGCCGGAAAACGATCCCGCGCGGATGATCGGGGACGCTCTGGAAGAAGAGCACCGCGTCTCCTCAACTCCCAGGGTTACGCGCAGGTCCTCCCGGCTCCTCACACGGTCCGCGGCCGAGTGGGGGGCGGCATCGGCGCGCCGCCGAGTGCGCAGCCGTCGTTCACAGCTGTACACCTCATCCGGCCGGAGGGTAGACCGTGGTGTCGCCGTTGCGGATGGGACCGTCCAGCTGCCCTTGACGAACTGGCGTTCTCGGTGATCCCGCGTGTGACGAGCGCCCATCGCTCGGACTCGGGCAGCGCCGGTACTTCGATTACGAAGTAGTGCCCGGACGCCGTCGGGTCGCGGGCGGGTGGTCGTACCAGTAGAACTTAACCTTGAGCAGTGGGCGTACGTACTCGTTGAGGACGTCCCTTGTAGGAGTCGGTGTTCACCACCTTCCTCTCGAAGGGCGTCACCTTCTCCGCAACTCATAGAGCTCGCTCGGGCGCTTCTTGGCCTTGAAGCCGCACACGATCAGACCGCCGCCGGCGTTCGCGAACGCGCGACGTCCTTGGCGAGCTCGAACTTCCCCTTGTCGGTCGTTAGGTCGTACGGCCCGCTGGCGGACGCTCTTGAAGTCGACCCACTCGCTCTCTGGCGTGCCCAGGATCTCGTTCGGCTTCTGCGCGGTGAGGTAGGAGATGAGTTGCACCATGCTGTCGGCGGCCATACTGCGGGGAGCCTACGCACACGAGGGCACAGCCTGCGCGACAGCCGCCCCTCAACGTTTGATTGATTCGCTGGCGGCGGAGGCCTGCTCTGGGCCGCAGTGGCGTGTCCCGCGGCGACGAGCGGAGCGGGTAGACAGGCGCTCCGCAGGTCCCACGCTCACCATGGATACTGCTGGGATGAGTGAAGGTGTGACTCGCTAATGGCTCTGGAGTTCGATACACGCCGTCCACCGGTCCGTGCCTCGCAGTATCTGGAGGTTGGTCAAGGCGGTCCGCGCGGCGAGCGCAGCGGACGAGCTGGACTGGCTGGAGTGGAAGTCGACGCTGGAATTTCAGCCGAAGAACAAGGCGGACAAGAGCGCTCGTGCACATCTGGCACGCGCCATCATCGGTTTCGCTAACCGCCAGCCCGACGTTGCCCTGCGCAACGTGTGGAAGGATACGGGCTCCTGGTAGTCGGGGTCGATCCAGAGGGCTACTACGGCGTCGACGAACTCGACAGCGTCGAGCTGGGAGCGGTGGATCACGCCGTACGTCGGTGAGGAAATCGACTGGCGCCACCACTTACGTCCCGTCAGCGAGGAAGGGCCATGAACGGCTTCCGGTCCTGATCGTCACGGTCAGTCCTCCGAGCTGGGGCGATCCGATCTATTGCATCCGTAAGGAGATCCCGCCGCCTCCACGGGGTGAATCGGAGCAGACGAAGGACAAGGAAACGATCCGCGAAGCGACGATCTTCGTACGGCGTACCGGCCGGACGGACCGTGCCCGAGCGGTTGACATCGATCGTCTGGGCGGCGCCTCCTGCGTAGGGCACCAGGCGCTCGACCTGACGCTTTCCGTGCAACAGGGTGTCGTGCCCCATGTTAGTCACTCCAGCTGACGACCTGGACCGCGTTGTCGACGCGGAACGCGAGCGCCTCGTCAGACCTCTGCGGTCCTGCTACAGGGGGGTTGGCCATGGAGGCAGATGATGAGAGGCTTCTCCTATCCGGGATCGACCCCGGATCCACGCAGCCGCGAAGGGTATCTGGAAGAGTCAACCGTATCTGGAGGCGCTCAGGAACGCCCTCCCGAAGACACTGCCGGAAGTCGCGGCACTCGCCGCACCGCGCATCGCGCTGCGTCTGCACAATCGCACGCACATCCACCTCAAGGACGTGCAGATCAGGCTGGAGTTGCCGGACGGCGTCTCGCCCTGCCTCCGATGGACCCCGATGACCAGGACAAGAGCGATCCGGTCTCGAGAGAGCTGCCCAAAGGCGCCCCGCCCTTACGGGCCGGTGAAGCGAGACCTGTATGGGCGGCTTTCCTCCCTCCCTCTTGCAGCCCTCCCTGGGTGTCATGCCTGCCTCCCTGCCGCATACATGGGAGATCGAGGTGGTTGGGAACACGGTTGTCTTCCCCGAGGAGGACGTGCGCGTCGGCTTGTCAGAGGACCTGGTTCCGTTCGTGGCCGTGACCGAACAACCCCTATCCGGGACGTTGCAGGTGTCGTGGACAGCC